>JBOICJ010000001.1:0-3320 GCA_050740035.1 Stenotrophobium sp.
ACCCCGGGAGCCATACCTGTGTTTGGCGTGCAGGCCCGCCCCGCAGCGGGAAGCCCGATAACATGGCGCGGCACCCACTTGAGACCTCGTCTCAAGGTAGTGAACGCCTGACGGCACAGGTGGGAGACACCACTCATTCAAGTTCCGCGCCGGACAAACCGGCCCTGCGCCAACGACTGCGGCAGGTCCGCAAAAACATTCCACCCCGTATTGCCAGGCGCGCCGCCGCGCGTGCCGCCCGGCAGTTGTCGCGCAGCGGCGGGCTGCGTGGCGTCAGACACGTCGCGCTGTATCTGAGTCATGGCACGGAGCTGGACACCGCACCGTTGCTGCGCCTGCTGCGCCAGCACAAGTTGCATCTGTACGTACCCAAAATCGGCGCCCGTCACGACATGCGCTTTCTGCAACTGCGCAGGGACACGGTGTTGCGCCGCAACCGTTACGGCATCGCCGAGCCCACAGGCCATCGTCATCGGCGCAGCCTTCGGCAGATGGACCTGGTGATCCTGCCGCTGCTGGGCTTCGACGCTCACGGACGGCGCCTGGGCATGGGCGGCGGTTACTATGACCGCGCGCTCTCGTTCGTGCGCTGCTTTGGCAAACCCCGGCTGCTGGGATACGCCTACGCCGCCCAGGAAGTCGCGGCGATTCCGGCGCAGCACTGGGACATTCACCTCGACGGCGTCATCACCGAAAACGGCGTCCGCATATTCGACAGGAGTTCAGCATGGCCTACTGGCTGATGAAATCGGAGCCGGAATCGTTCTCGATCGACGCGCTGGCGCAGCGTCCGAACCAGACCGAACCCTGGGACGGCGTGCGCAATTATCAGGTGCGCAACATGATGCGCGACCAGATGAAGCCCGGCGATCTGGCAATGTTCTACCACTCCAGTTGCGACGAGCCCGGCATCTACGGACTGATGACGATCGTCAGCAATGCCTATCCCGACCCCACCCAGTTCGACAAAAAACATCATCACTATGATCCAGGCAGCAAACCAGAAGAACCGCGCTGGCTGCTGGTGGATGTGAAATACCAGCGCAAGCTCAAGCGGCCGGTGCTGCTCAGCGAACTGCGCGCACACGAAGCCAAGCTGAAAGGACTGCTGGTGCTGGCCAAGGGCAGCCGCCTGTCGGTGCAGCCGGTACAGAAAGCGCACTGGGATTTCATCCTCGCGCTGGAAACCCGCAAGCCGCAAAAATAATTCTGGCGTCGCCCCGCACGGCAGGCGCAAAATGCGCGTAGACAAGCGCCGCGCATGATTCGTATGCGCAAGTCCTTGCCGGATCAGTGACATCAGCGTGGCCCAGCCGGGGCGTGACGTGGCCGATTTTTACAATAAAATCACCGGAAATAAGACGGTCAAACAGCTCGGCCCCGGCCTGATCACCGGCGCCGCCGACGACGATCCCAGCGGCATCGCCACCTACTCGCAGACCGGTGCGCAGTTCGGCTACGGCCTGCTCTGGACGATCATCCTCACGTATCCGCTGATGGTGGCGATACAACTGGTCGCTGCGCGCCTCGGCCGCGTCACCGGGCATGGTCTGGCTGCAAACATCCGCACGCGTTTTCCAAAGCCCATTCTGTTTTTCATCATCGGCCTGCTGCTGCTGGCCAACGTCATCAACATCGCCGCCGATATCGCCGCGATGGGCGACGCCGTACACCTGCTGGTCGGCGGCGTCGAGCACAAATACACCGCGCTGATCGGCCTGATCTGCCTGACCCTGCAGATCTTCATGTCGTACAAGCGCTATGTCACCTATCTGAAATGGCTGACGCTGTCGCTGCTGTCCTATGTCGCCATCGTGTTCTTCGTACACGTGCCGTGGGCGCAGATCGCACACGAAATCATCATGCCCGACATCACGCTCAACCGCGACGCGATCATTGTGATCGTCGCGGTCTTCGGCACCACCATCAGCCCCTACCTGTTCTTCTGGCAGGCGGCGCAGGAAGTCGAGGAAATCCGCAACACCCCGGGCGCCACCGCGCTCACCGCGATGACCACGCAGGAAGCCGAGCCGCACCTGTCGCGGATCAATCTCGACACCATGATCGGCATGGGTTTCTCCAACCTGGTGGCGTTTTTCATCATCGTCAGCACCGCCGCGACGCTGCACGCCAGCGGCATCACCGACATTCAGACTTCGTCGCAAGCCGCCGAAGCGCTGCGGCCGCTGGGCGGCGATTTCACCTTCATGCTGTTCGCCCTGGGCATCATCGGCACCGGCCTGCTGGCGGTGCCGGTGCTGGCCGGCTCGGCGGCCTACGCGGTCGCCGAGTGCTTTGAGTGGCGCGCCGGGCTCAACCTGGAACTGCTGGAAGCGCGCGAGTTCTACGGCCTGATCGCGCTGGCGACGCTGGGCGGCGTGGTGATCAACTTCGTCGGCTTCTCGCCGATCAAGGCGCTGCTCTACAGCGCATTGCTCAACGGCATCATCGCCGTGCCGATCATGGTGGTGATGATGCTGCTGGCGTCGCAGCCCGAGGTGATGGGCCGCTACACCATCTCGCTGAAGCTGCGCATCTGCGGCTGGCTGGCGACGCTGGTGATGGCCGCGGCGGTGGCGGGATTATTCCTGACCAGCTGAAAACGCCACCCGCTGTCACGGATATCGTCCGGGCATTTGTTATATATTATAATATATTATTAATTATAGTATATAATTTATAACTTTCTTTCCTGGTAAAAGGCGGACAGCGGGTGGCGCATTTCTACCCTCGAACGGCTGGCTTCAAGCCTCCGTGCCGAGGAACAAGGCATAAGCCGGATTGTCGGTCTCGTCCGAGTAGTCATAGCCCAGTTCGGTCAGGCGCGCGCGGCATTCGGCGCGTTCACGGCGCGGCACCTGCAGGCCGCACAGCACGCGGCCGTACGCGGCGCCGTGATTGCGGTAGTGGAACAGCGAAATGTTCCAGCGTCCGCTCACGGCATTGAGAAAATCCAGCGCGGCGCCGGGACGCTCGGGAAACTCGAAGCGGTACAGCATTTCGTCGGGCAGCTCAGGCGCGCGGCCGCCGACCATGTAGCGCACGTGGTCCTTGGCCATTTCGTTGCCGGACAGGTCGAGCACGGCATAACCCTGCTCGCGCAAGCTGGCGATCAATGCCTCGCGTTCGCCGACGCCGCCGGCGATGCGCACGCCGACGAACACATGCGCGGCATCCGCCGACGAATAGCGGTAATTGAATTCGGTCACCGTGCGCCGGCCGATGATGCGCAAGAATTTCTTGAAGCTGCCGGATTTTTCCGGGATGGTCACCGCCAGCAGCGTCTCGGTGGCGTCGCCCAGTTCGGCGCGCTCGGCGAT
>JBOICJ010000002.1:0-3014 GCA_050740035.1 Stenotrophobium sp.
GGTCGAGAGCCTGCTCATGGGAACAGCACCTTCTTGAACGCGCCGCGCAGCACGAACGGCACCATGCGCAGGGAGTTGTCGATGGCACTATCCAGTGCGGCCTTCTCGCGTGCCAGCGCCGCGCTGAATCCATCCATCAGGATTTGCGCCTCCCCGGGTTCCAGGCTGTCGATGCAGGTGATATTCGCGGCTCCCTTGAGCGCCTGCCGCAACGCCATCCTGTCTTTGTCTTTGTCTTTCATTTCCGGTTCTCCCCGTGACGACAGCAGCATGCTCGCGTTTCGACGCCGCCCTGCCTATTGCCGCAGCTTGCGCCAGACGCGGCACTGGGGCCAATGCGTGTCGTCATGGAACCTCAGATTAAGCGTCACGAGCGAAGACCGCCCGCGACACGGTGTCCGGAACGGCGGGTGCGGGAGCGGGCGGTTGCGGCACCTCCCGCGCCCACCTCGCTGCGCGAGGGCTCCGTGTCGGTGCCGCCCCGCGCGAGGACGGAGCGCAGGAACCGGAGCATACAGATAGCCATGTGAGGGTGAGGGCCGGTTCGGGCGAAGCACTGCTTCGCCAGGCCCGAACGAGCGCCGCCCTCGCGCAAGATGCCGAGCGCAGCAGCTTAAGCAGAGATTCCTCAGGCCAGATGGAAGCGCGAGGCCGCGGCATCGTAGATGAACGCCTCGGCGTAACGCGCCCAGCCCAGCACCGCCTGCAGGGTGGATTGCGCGTGATCGGCGGTCATGTAGTCCTCCAGCTCCTCGCGGAAACGGCTGAATGGCGCACCGTGATCCGGCCGCTCCTCCAACACGGCGCGGATGTGCGCGGCCAGCGGCACATAGGAAATCAGGTGATCGGCGAACAGCGATTTCTGCCGCTCGACGTCGAGCGTGGCGAAACGCTGGCCGGCCGCGGTCAAGGCGACATCGCCCTCGGCAAGCTCGAGGAACCGCAGCAGTTGCAGGGTTTCCGCGATCGGCAGCAGATCGCCGGCTTCCATCTGCAGCGCCGCCGCCAATGGCGGCAGGTCGGCGCGGCCACGGTAGGGTTCGGCCGCCAGCGTTTCGACCAGGCCGGTCATCAGGCTGGCCGAGATTTCCGGCAGCACCATCGCCAGTCCGACGCCGGGAAACAAGCCGTCGCGGCCGTTGCTTTCGCCCGGCTTGCGCGTGGTCATGCGCGCGTAGATCGCATCCACGATCTTGCGGAAGGTGGGGTCGAGACGGTTGCGCGGGTGCGGCTGCGTGATCCTGATCTCCTGCACGATGCGGCCGGGATTGGACGAGAAGATCAGCACGCGGTCGCACATCAGCACCGCCTCCTCGATGTTGTGCGTAACCAGCAGCACCGACTTGATCGGCATGCGTCCTTCGACCCACAGGTCGAGGAAGTCGGTGCGCAGGTTCTCGGCGGTCAGCACGTCCAGCGCCGAGAACGGCTCGTCCATCAGCAGCAGCTTGGGCTGCGTCACCAGCGCACGCGCAAAGCCGACGCGTTGGCGCATGCCGCCGGACAGTTCGCGCGGGTAGGCGTTCTCGAAACCCGCCAACCCGATCATGTCGACCGCGGCGCCCGCACGCTTCTGCGTCTCGGCGCGCGGCATCTCCATCGCCACCAGCCCGAGTTCGACGTTCTGCAGCACCGTCAGCCACGGGAACAGCGCAAAAGTCTGGAACACCATCGCCATGCCGGCGGCCGGGCCCAGCACTTCCTCGCCTTCGAATTTCACCTCGCCCGCGGTCGGCTCGATCAGCCCGGAAATAATCCGCAGCAGCGTCGATTTTCCGGAACCGGAGCGACCCAGCAGGCCGACGATCTCGCCGCTGGCCAGCGTCAGCTGCAATTCGTCGAGCACCACCGACGATTCGTCGTTGCCGCCCTTGGCGAAGGATTTGCGGACGTTGCGGAGTTCCAGCAGCGGGCGATGGATGCTGTTGATCATGATTCGGGTTCAGTCCATGCGCAGGCGGCGTTCGGCGAAAGCATACAGCGGGCGCCACAGGATGCGGTTGAGTGCGACGACAAAGAACGACATCACCGCCACGCCCAGCACCAGCCGCGGATAATCGCCGCTGGCGGTGGCATCGGCGATATAGGCGCCGAGGCCATGCGCCTGCAGGCGGGTGCTGCCCCAGCTCACCACTTCGGCGACGATGCTGGCGTTCCACGAACCGCCGGAAGCGGTGATGGCGCCGGTGACGTAGTAGGGGAAAATGCCCGGCAGCATGACCCGCAGCCACCATTGCCGGCCGGTCAGCCGCAGGCTCGCCGCGGCCTCCTTCAGGTCGCCGGGAAAAGCGGCCGCACCGGCGATGACGTTGAACAGGATGTACCACTGCGTGCCGAGGATCATCAGCGGGCTCAGCCAGATGTCCGGATGCAGATGCCAGCGCACGATCAGCACCACCGCCACCGGGAACAGCAAGTTGGCCGGGAACGCCGCCAGGAACTGCGCCAGCGGCTGCACCGCCTGCGCCAGCCGCGGCCGCAGGCCGATCCACACGCCGATCGGCACCCAGACGATGCTGGCCAACGCAATCAGCAACAGCACCCGCAGCAGCGTGAGCAACCCGAGGCCCAGCGCCTTCAGCAGATCAAACAGGCCGAGCTCGGAATGGATGAACGCAAACACATGCCAGGCGGCGTAGGCGGACACCAGCCCCAGTGCGGCATACCAGAGTCGATCCACGATTTTTCCGTTCGGCCGGTGTCCGGCGCTGACCGGTTTGCGCCGTTGCGGAAACACCGTGCGGCGGCGGATCAACTGGCGCGCGGCCAGGCTTACCGGTGCCGCCGACTGGTTGACCCAGCGGGTGCGGTGCAGCAGCGACAGGAACCAGGATTTCGCCGCCGGCCCGGAGGCGGTCTGCTCGAAGCGGAAGCGCTCGGCCCAGGCGACGATCGGCCGGAACAGCAACTGGTCGTAGAGCAGGATCACCACCAGCATCGCCAGAATCGCGTAACCGACCGCGTGCAGATCGCGATGCTCGATCGCCAGCGCGACATAGGAGCCGATGCCGGGC
>JBOICJ010000003.1:0-3108 GCA_050740035.1 Stenotrophobium sp.
GCGATGCACCGGCTTGAGGCCGTCGCGGGCATCCGGCAGCGCACGCCCAACAATCACGCTCATCGCGTAATCGAGGTAGCTGCGGCGCATCTCGTCTTCGAGATTGACGGAGAGAACTTCTTTAGCGAATTCGGTCATGTAAAAAGCCTATGGCCACGCTCGGCGCGGTCTGATTTTTATGAAGGAAATGAGTGATTTATTACCCGCGCGATTTTAGCACAATGCGCCTGCCGACACCCTCGGTGGCGGCGCTGAAAATGTACCACCCGCTCTGGCAACCAGGCGCGCCGCATCTGTTACTAATTATTAACTTTAACTTAAATTAGTAATTATTTAATAACACGAGATTTTTGCCTAAAATGCAGCGCCAGGCCAGTCGTATCCGTCATCTCAGGACGCGCACGATCTTGTCTTTATCCAGCTGCAGGATCACGCCACGTTCGCAGACGATCGCGTCGATAATTCAGCCGGCGTAACTCAAACACCGGGTTATAGGTCGTAGGGTGGGTTAGCGAAGCGTAACCCACCATTTCGCGACGTGCCGGTAAACGGTGGGTTACGGCCTTCGGCCTAACCCACCCTACGCCCGCTTCAGCAGCGTCATGACCTTGCTCACATCCGGCGCATGTATCACCCCACGCTCGCAGACAATCGCGTCAATCAACTCCGCCGGCGTGACATCAAACACCGGGTTGTAGGCGTCGTAGCCAGCGGGCGCGATTTGCTGACCGCGGAACTCGGTCAGCTCCTGCGCGCTGCGCTCTTCGATGGGAATGCCGGCGCCGTCTGCGCACTTCAGGTCAAAGGTGCCGCTGGGCGCGACCACCATGAATTTCACGCCGTGGCGCCGTGCTGCCACTGCCAGCGCGTAGGTGCCGATCTTGTTGGCGGTGTCGCCATTGGCGGCGATGCGGTCGGCACCGACGATGACCCAGGCGATTTTTTCGCGGCTCATCAGGTGGGCGGCGGCGCCATCGGCCAGCAGTTTCGCCGGGATGCCCTCCTGTTGCAGTTCCCACGCCGTCAGTCGCGCGCCCTGCAGCCACGGCCGGGTCTCGGTGTTGTAGACCATCGCCAGCCGCCCTTGCGCATGCGCGGTGCGGATCACGCCCAGCGCGGTGCCGTGGCCGCCGGTGGCGAGCGCGCCGGTGTTGCAGTGGGTCAGGACGTTCGAGCCGGGCGCGATCAGTTCCGCGCCCAGTTCGGCCATGCGCAGGTTCTGCGCCAAATCCTCGGTGTGAATGCTGCGTGCTTCGGCCAGCAGTGCGGCCGCATCGGGATTTCGCTGCCACAGCGCACGCAAGCGTTCCAGCGCCCAGCGCAGGTTCACCGCCGTCGGCCGTGAATCGGCGAGCTGTCTTGCCGAGGCCTCGAAACGACTGGCGCCGGCCTGCACGTCCATCGCCAGTCCGTAGGCGGCGGCGATGCCGATGGCCGGTGCGCCGCGCACCGCCATGCTGTGGATCGCTTCGGCCACCGATGCGCCGTCGCGGCATTCCAGATAGCGCACCTCGCCCGACAGCAGGCGCTGGTCCAACAGGCGCAGATGATCTTTTTCCCAGATGATGGGCTGTACCGCGTTGCTCATGGCAGGCTCAGGCTAAAATTGGCGTCCGAATTCTAAACTGCCTATGACTTCCGCATGCAGACCATAGACCTGCTGGTGCTCCCGCGCTGGCTAGTGCCGATAGAACCCACTGCGACCGTCCTCGAACAGCACGCGCTGGCGGTGGACGGCGGCCGCGTCCTTGCCGTGCTACCGGCCACCGAGGCGCGCGTCCGTTTTGCGCCACGCGAGACGCTGGAACTGGCGCAGCACGCACTGATGCCGGGCCTGGTCAACAGCCACACGCACTCGGCGATGTCGCTGCTGCGCGGCCTCGCCGACGACCTGCCGCTGATGGACTGGTTGCAGAATCACATCTGGCCGGCCGAGGGTGCGCACGTCGGCGAGCGCTACTGCGAAGACGGCGTGCGGCTGGCGGCGGCCGAGATGATTCGCGGCGGCACCACCTGTGTCAACGACATGTATTTTTATCCAAACGTCACCGCCGCGGTGGCGGCCGAGGCCGGACTGCGCGCCACCGTCGGCTTGATCGTGTTCGACTTCCCGACGATCTGGGCGCAGAACCCGGACGAATACATCCACAAGGGCGTGGAACTGCATGATGCGCTCAAGGGCAATCCGCTGGCGCGCACGATCTTTGCGCCGCATGCGCCTTACACGGTGTCGGACGCGCCGCTGCTGAAAGTCCGCCAGCTGGCCAACGAACTCGGCATCGGCATCCACATGCACCTGCATGAAACTGCCGGCGAAATCGCCGATGCGATCAAGGCCAGCGGTCAGCGGCCGTGGCAGCGACTCAAGGATCTGGAATTACTCGGGCCGGATTTCATCGCCGTGCACATGACCCAGCTGACGCCGCAGGAAATCGCCGAGGCGGCGCAGTACGGCGTCAGCGTGGTGCATTGCCCGGAATCCAATCTCAAGCTCGCCAGCGGCTTCTGCCCAGTGCAGAAACTGCTCGATGCCGGCATCAACCTGGCGCTCGGCACCGACGGCGCCGCCAGCAACAATGATCTCGACATGCTCGGTGAAATGCGCAGCGCCGCGCTGCTCGCCAAGGGCGTCGCCGGCGACGCGCGCGCACTGCCGGCTGCGCAAGCACTGCACATGGCGACGCTGGCCGGCGCGCGCGCGTTGGGGCTCGAACGTGAAACCGGCTCGCTGGTCGCCGGCAAGTCGGCGGACTTCATCGCCGTGAATCTCGATAGCCCGGGCACGCAGCCGGTTTACAACGTATTGTCGCAACTGGTCTACGCGGCGAACCGCGATCAGGTCAGCGACGTGTTCGTCGCCGGTCGCGCGCTGATGCGCGAGCGCCGACTGCTGACGCTGGACGAGCCGGCGATCCTCGCCCGCGCTCAGGAATGGCAACAAAAAATACGCTCATGAAAACTCAAAACACAGCCGGCAACGTCGATGCCGGTGAAATCGCCCGCTTCGAAAAACTCGCGGCAACCTGGTGGGACACGCGTGGCGAGATGGCGCCGCTGCACAGCATTAACCCGCCCCGCGTCGCCTATATCGAACGCTGCGCTGGCGGG
>JBOICJ010000004.1:0-15566 GCA_050740035.1 Stenotrophobium sp.
GTTCGTCCATGTGTGACCAAGCCTAGATAGAAGCCTAGATGTGTGTATATTTAAGAACAATTTTCCAGGCTTTGCAAGTATTTTCATGTTTGTGTTTTACATCATGAAGTTAGCGCAAGTTATTGCCTATAATGCAATTACGGGTGATGACGTTGCCCGTTGTCCTGCGCCAGAATAGTCACATGCTTCTGGACATCACCATCTTCCTCGCCGCAGCCGTGCTGTTTGTGCCGATTTTCCGCCGTCTGGGCTTCGGCGCAGTGCTCGGTTATCTGGCGGCGGGCATCGTGATCGGGCCCTGGGGCTGCGGATTAATCCGTGATATCACCAGCATTTACCAGGCTTCCGAGCTGGGCATCGTCCTGCTGCTCTTCATCATCGGACTGGAATTGCAGCCTTCGCGCCTGTGGACTTTGCGTCGCACGGTTTTTGGCTTGGGTGGCACGCAGGTGGTCGCCACGACCGTGTTGCTTGCCGCCGCAGTGCACGCTTATGGGTTGAATCCTTCGGTGGCGCTGGTGATTGGGTTTGGCCTGGCGATGTCGTCGACGGCATTCGTGCTGCAAATGCTATCGGAGCGCAAGGAAATGGCCACCCGTCAGGGGCGCGCCGCGTTTGCCGTGTTGCTGTTCCAGGACATCAGCGTGATTCCGTTCATGGCCCTGATTCCGCTGTTGGCGGTACAGGCGGCGCATGCCAGCGGCGCCAATCCCTGGCTCAAGACGACGGAAACACTGGTCGTGTTTGCGCTGGTGGTGTTTGGCGGCCGCTATGCCATGCGCCCCTTGTTCCGGGCACTGGCGAAGTCGCAAGTGCCGGAAATCTTTACCGCCGCCGCGCTACTCATTGTATTGGGCACGGCAATGGCGATGGCTGCGGTGGGCTTGTCGATGTCGCTGGGAGCTTTTCTTGCCGGCGTTTTATTGGCGGATTCCGAATACCGGCATGAGCTGCAGGCCGATATCGAACCGTTCAAGGGCTTGCTGCTGGGATTGTTCTTCATGGCCATCGGCATGTCGGCCAATCTTGGCCTGCTGCTGCAACACCCGGTGTTGCTGCTGGAGCTGACGGCGGCGCTGCTGCTGCTGAAGGCGGGCGTGCTCTATGGCGTTGGCCGCCTTGCGCGCCTGCCCTCGGGCGCCGCCGCCGCGCTGGCCTGTGCCTTGCCGCAGGGTGGCGAATTCGCATTCGTGCTGTTTGGCGTGGCGGTCGCCGCTGGCGTCATCACCGCGGCCCAGAACGAAATGCTGGTGGTCGTCATCACCTTGTCGATGATCGCGACACCGCTGCTTTATGCCTTGCAGGTCAGGTTCCGGCACCAGGAGGCGCCACCGCCCTATGACACCATCGACGCGCCGGAGAATGATGTGATCATTGCCGGGTTCGGGCCGTTCGGCCAGATTGTCGGTCGCATGCTGCGGGTCAAGAAGATCAGTTACACGGTGCTGGAAAAAGATCCTTCGCAGGTGGATTTCGTACGCCGGTTCGGTACGCGCGTGTATTACGGCGATGCCGGCCGCATCGAGATGCTGCGGGCCGCACACGCCGACAAGGCGCGTATTTTCGTGCTGACCATTCCCGAGGAGGAGACCAGCCTGCACGTCGCAACGACCGTGCGCCGGCATTTCCCGCAATTGCGCATCTTCGCCGTGGCGCGTACGCGCCACCACGCGCTGCGTCTGATGAACATGGGGATCACCGATGTCATTCGGCGCAGCTATTACTCCAGTCTGGAAATGGCGCGCGAATTACTGCAGGCCGTTGGTGAAACCGAGCCGGCGGCGCGGCGGGCGGTCGAGATGTTTCGCGAAACGGACCAGCGGACGCTGCTGAGCCAGCAGGCGGTGTTCCACGATGAACAGGCGATGATGCAGAGTGCGCAGGATGCAGCGCACGAACTCGAGCAGTTGTTCGAAGCCGATCATGACGCCGGCTCCGCACCTGCACAACCAGCGTCGTCCGGGCTTTCAAAGGCACTCTGACTAAGCCAACATCCGCCGATGGAAATCAGTCCTCATGTGCTGGTTGCGCTGGTTGCCCTCGGCATGGGCCTGGCGTTCCTGTCGGCCGACCGCCATTCGGCCACGTCGCGCGCACTGGCGGCAGGGCTGGGGCTGATCGGCATTTCCATCTTTCTCGATGTCAGCTTCATCAGGGATGTGGCACATGCGCCTTCGTGGTCCGGCTGGCTGGCGTTGCCGGAGGCGCTGGCGATGATCTGCATGCTGGAATGGCTGTTGCGCGTGCGCCGCACCGTGCCGATGGCCGCGCACATGGACGGCACGTTTGGCGATCGCGTTCTGCGTATCGGCCAATCGTCCGCGGCGCTGTACGCCATCTTTGCGCTGATCTGGCCGGAGCTGCGCGTCGAGCAGTTCGTGCGCGCCGCCGATACGCCGGGGGCATTCGAGCGTTGGGGGTTCTGGCTGTTTGCGGTGCCGATACTGGTGGCCATGTTCAATGGGCTGGTCGGCATCCTGCTGCTGCTCAATCGCCGGCCGGATCGCGCCGAAATCATCCGCGTACTGGCGATGGCCGCGTCAACGCCGTTCCTGCTCGCAGGCCTGATCTTGCCCTTGCGGGTGTCGGCGATTTGCGTGGTGCTGGGCGAGATCATCTTTCTGATCGGCTCGGTGCACTATCATGTTCTGCAGGGTCAGCGCGGGCAGTTCATGTCGCGGTTTCTGTCGCCGCAGGTGGCGAAGCTGGTCAACGAACGCGGTCTGGCCAGCGCCATGCAGGAAAACCATCTGGAGATCACGGTGGTGTGCTGCGATCTGCGCGGCTTCACGCCCTATGCACAGGCGCATGACTCGGCGCAGGTCTTGCAGGTTCTGCGCGAATACTATGACGTGGTCGGGAACATCGTGGCCGACTACAGCGCCACCATCAAGGATTTCGCGGGCGACGGCGTGTTGATCTTGGTCGGCGCGCCATTGCCGGTGCCCGACCAGGCGGGGCGTGCGCTGGAAATGGCGCAGCGCGTCCGCATCGAGGTGAGCAGGCTGACGTCGAAGTGGGGCACTCGCGCGCATCCCCTGGGCGTCGGCATCGGGGTGGCCAGCGGCCTTGTGACGGTCGGGGTGATCGGTTCGGCCTCGCGGTTGGAGTACACCGCCGTCGGTTCGGCGGTCAATCTGGCTTCGCGCCTTTGCGAGCAGGCCGCCGATCAGGAAATCCTGGTGGATCAGCATACTGTCGAACGGGCCGGGGTCGGGCATCTGCAAGCCCGTTCGCCCATGCAGATCAAGGGATTCGACGAGGCGGTCGGCCATTATTCGGTACCGGTTTTGACCGCCGGCTGAGCCGGGATGGCGAGGGCAGTGCCGTAAGCAGGGCGCTGATGAGTAGAGGAAAATCCCTACAGACTCCTTGAATACAATGTCTTAGCCTGAAGTGATAACAAAGAAGCACAAGGGCTTGGATATGCGCGAAGTCATTGCGATCGCCAACGATTTTATCTCGCGCGGGCAGCGTGAAGGTTTGCGTGACCTGAGCGCATTCAAGCTGCATACGCTGGTTTATCTGGTTTGCTGTTACTGGATGGTGCGTGGCGATGCTCCCGAAATCAGGGTGTGCGCCAGCCGCGAAGGCGTGTTCCTGCCGGAACTGCGCGAGCACGGCTGCTGGGGCAGCAAGCGTGTTGCCAACCCGATCAGCCTGCTGGAAGAATCTGGGGCGACGCCCGTGCCATTGCTGCGCGAAACGATTCCACGACTGCCAGCGGACCATGCAGCCCGGCACCTGCTGGACTGGGTCTGGAATACCTATCGCAAGCGCAGCGCCTACGATCTGGGCGTGCAAGTGCGCGAGCAGGGCGCTCCCTGGGATCAGGTCTGGAATCATCCGTCGCGTCACGGTGGCGAATCTTGCGAGATTCCACAAGAAGTTCTGCACCGCTGGTTTGCCGACGTCATCCGGCAGCGTCTGGGCGCAAACCGGCCAGTGGCGGCAAACACGGTGCCAGCAACGCCATCGGTAGTGTCGCAGCCGATCGCCACCTGAGCCGGCAGGCTCGGGTCGGGCTCAGGCCCAAAAATCCATCCCGCTTTCCGGGCCGGCCAACCAGGCCGGTTCGGCGTTGCCGCGCTTCACCGCCTGTGATTCCGGCACGCTTTGCCTTTATGCTTGTCAAAGAAGCAAACCCTCAACCCCGCATACCGTGGAGTCCATCATGCTGAAAAAATTACTGATCGTCTTGCTGCCGCTGGCAACCGCCGGTTGTCTGGGTTCGTCCGCAACCGTGGTCAGTTCCTCCAGCGGCCCCACCATCGTGCAAGCCCAGGCTGCGCCCTACAACGGCCCCAAGGAGCGGATTGCCGTCACTAGTTTTGATTATCGCGCAGGCCAGCGCTCCGGCGAGATCGGCCAAGGCATGACCGACATGCTGACCGACGCGCTGTTCAACACCAACCGCTTCATCGTGCTGGAGCGCGACCGGCTCGGCGATGTCACCGCCGAACAGGATTTATCCAACTCCAGCCGCTTCAAGAAAGACACTGCCGCCCCGATCGGCCAACTCGAAGGCGCGCAACTGGTCGTGCACGGCGCCATCACCCAGTTTGAACCCAACTGCAAGGGCGGTTCGATCATTCTGGCCTCCGCGAAACAGGCCTGCGTTGCCATCAACCTGCGCATCATCGATGCCGCAACCGGCCGCGTCGTCAACGCCACCACGGTGCAGGGCACCTCCACCAGCGGCAGCGTCGGCCTGATTTTCTCCGGCGGTTCGCTGCCGATCGGATTGGGCGCCTACAGCCACACGCCGATGGAACAGGCGATTCGCCAGTGCATCGAGTCGGCGGTCAACTACATCGTCGCCAACAAGATGTGATCGGAGGGATCGAACGGCGCTTGCGCATGAATGCGCTGCGGCATCTTCTGGTGCTGGCCGGCGCGGTATTGCTGTGCGCCTGCGCCAGCACGCCGCAGGTCATCAGCGGAAAGGGCGGTGCCAGCATTGCCGAATCCCAGGCGCGTGCCACTAACGCGCTGCCGCGCATCGCCGTCGGTGCCATCATCGACAAGACCAGTCCCGCCAGCGACAAGTCGATCGCGCATCAACTGATGCTGGTCAACGGCCTGCATCCGAATGACGCTGCGCTGACGCCTGACAGCATCACCCACGGCGTGCGCGACATGCTGACCACGGCGCTGTTCAACAGTAACCGCTTCATCGTGCTGGAACGCGACGCCATCAACGATGCCATGGTCGAACAGGAATTTTCGCAGTCGTCCAGAGCAGGCGACGCGACGCGAATTCCGCTGGGGCAGTTGGAAGGCGCGCAACTGCTGGTGGTCGGCGCGATCACGGCGTTCGATGCCGGTGTCGGCGGCGGCTCGGTGCCGATCCCGATTCCGCTGTCGCGCAACGGCAACTTCGGCATCATGAATGTCAGCGCCAAGCGCGGTTATGTCGCGATGGATCTGCGGGTCATCGACGTCGCCACCGGCCGCGTGGTCAGCAGCACCGCGGTCGAGGGCAAGAACTGGCATTTCGGCATGGATTTCACCGGCGTATTCGGATTCCGTGGCGGCGCGATCGCCTTGCCGGGCCTGCTCAAATATTTCAGCAACACGCCGGTGGAAGAAGCGCTGCAGAAAATGGTCGATGCCGCGGTCGAACAGATCGTGCAGAAGGCGCAATAAGCCGATTACCGATTCAGGGCGTCGATCACGAGATCCGGCGTCAGGATCTGCGGCAACACTTTCGGTTCGCCGCCATTGACGTAGAGCAGGTACAGCGGCACGCCGCTGCGGTGGAATTGTTCCAGCACCCGCGTGATGGTCGGGTCCTGGCGCGTCCAGTCGCCCACCAGCCAGGCCACATCGTCGCGGGCAAACGCATCGCGTACCCGCGCGCCGTCGAGCACGGCATGTTCGTTGACCTTGCAGGTGATGCACCAGTCGGCGGTGAAATTCACAAACACGGTGCGATGCTGCGCACGCAATTCTGCAAGGCGTGCATCCGAGTAGGGCTCCTGCCCGGAGGTCTGTTGTGGCGCAGCAGTTGTCGCGGGCGCCGTGCGCAGCAGAGGGCTGGCCAGCAGCGATGCCGCCAGCAGCAACGCGACGATGCGCAGCAGCCTGGGCAGCCAGTGCTGGCGCGACCATAACCACAACGCGAAGGCAATCAGCACCAGCCCGAGTGTCACCAGCATCGCGGCGTTGGCGCTGGTCTGATGCGACAGGACCCACAGCAACCACACCGCACTCAGATACAGTGGAAAAGCCATCAACTGCTTGAACGTCTGCATCCACGCGCCGGGACGCGGCAGCAGCGCGGCCAGACGCGGGAAGAAGCCCAGCAACAGGAATGGCAAGGCCAGCCCGAAACCCAGCGCGGCAAAAATCAGCAGAGCGACTGCGACAGGCTGTGTCAGCGCAAAGCCCAGCGCCGTGCCCATGAACGGGGCCGTGCAGGGCGTGGCGACCACGGTGGCCAGCACGCCGGTGAAGAATGCGCCGGTATTGCCGCTGCGCTGGGTCAGCGACTGGCCTGCGCCCATGATGCCGGTGCCGAATTCCACCGCGCCGGACAGCGACAGGCCGAGTGCGAACAGCAGGTACACCAGCGCGGCGACAAATACCGGCGACTGCAACTGGAAGCCCCAGCCGATGGCCTCGCCGCCGCTGCGCAAGGCCAGCAGCACGGCGGCGACCGCGACGCAGGACAGGACGACGCCGGCGGTATAAGCCAGCGCCTGTGTGTGCTGTTGTGCGGAATCTTGTCCACGCTGATTCATCACCGACAGCGCTTTCAATGAAAGCACCGGGAACACACAGGGCATCAGGTTGAGCAGGATGCCGCCGAGGATGGCGGACAGCAGAATCAGCAGCAGACTCTGTTCTGTCGTCGCAGGCGGGGCAGGCGCAGCCTCGGTGGCGGTGACCGGCGCCACGCTGCCGGGATGCGCGCTGAAGCGGTAGGCGTGGGTCTGGCCGCGATCGGTGACTTCCAGCACGCCGTCGACCTGCTTGGGCGCCGCGACGAAGTAAGTGCTCAGGGCCTGTGAAATGCGCAGGACACCGTGGTCGAGGGCCACGCGTTGCGGTGCGGCGTGATTGACCAGATCGCTGGCCAGCGGGAAAAACCCGAACTGCGCGTCGGCGGGAAACCCGGCGCCGGTGATGCTCATGGAAAAATCGTGCGGGTTGGTGCTGAACTGAGGTGACCACGACGCCGCCGTCGGTAGTTCGCTGCGCGCCTTGCCGAATGCACCCGCCCACTGCGAATCCGCGGGCGCGCGCGCGGTGACCGGCAGCGTCAGGCTCAGGCTGGCTTTGCCGGGAATGCAGACATCGGCGCAGACCAGCCAATGCGCCTGTGTCTGCAGCGTCAAGGGTTTGTCCAGAGGCCAGTTTGCCGGCACCTGTATCGGCACCAGATGCAGGGTTTCGCCGCCGTAGCCGTAAATCGCCAGCCCGCCGAGCGCATAGCGGTGCGGATAGGGCCAGTGAATCGCGCCGGCGGTGACGCCTGCGGGCAGCGTCCAATCGAGTCGGGTCGGCAGGCCGGAATCTCCCGGATTCTGCCAGTAGGTGTGCCAGCCGCTGTCGGGCTTGAGTTTCAATGCAACCCAGTTTTCGCCCGGCGTAAACGCGCTGTGCTCCGCAATCAGGGTCGCTTCGACGTGACCGCTGTCCGGCGCTGCGGCGCTTGCGCAAGACGATGCCAGCAAGGCCAGCAGGATGAGTAAAGAATATTTGCGGTTCATGCGGTGTCGGGCCGATTGGCGATCATAATGACCTTGCCGTTCCGACAAGGTTCGGCAAAGCGGTATCGGAGCATAAGCCAAGACCATGTATTTGCGCTGTCTGATGGTGTTCATGACGTTGTGCTGGGCGGGTTCCGCCCAGGCCACGGGCAGTTTTCGCTGCGGCTCGCGCATCGTCTCGGAAGGCGACAGCGTTGCCGCTCTGCTGGCCGCGTGCGGCCAGCCGGCCTACCGCGACGTCTGGAGCCTGCCCAACGGCTACGACACCATCGCGGCGTCCGAGCAGTGGTATTACAACTTCGGTTCCAACCTGCTGCTGCGCGTGGTACGCCTGCGCGCAGGCCGGATCGTGGATATCGACGTCGATGGCTATGGTTTCGGCGAGCCGCCGCATCCGCCCTGCGACCCGGACAGCATCGTCGAGGGTCTCTCGAAATATCGACTGGTCCTGGCCTGCGGACCGCCGCTGACGCAGCGGGTGATCGGTTACGTCACGCCGTATGACGCTGGCGGCTTCGATCGTCGTGGCGGTTTTGCCGGCACGGTTTTCCGCGAGGAGTGGGTATACAATTTCGGTTCGCGCCACTACCTGCGCGTGGTCACGCTGGAAAACGGGAGAGTGGTGAATGTCGAAGACGACGATAGTCGCGGGTCTGATTAGCATCGCGGCAAGTGTGCTGCTCGGTGGCTGCGGCATGGGCAGCGCCAATCTGCGCGGGCCAGACGGCAAGCTGGCGTTCTGCGATCACGGTCCGCATTGCGTGTCTTCGGAGTCGCTCAATCCCGATCGCTACATCGCGCCGATTCCCTACAACGGCAGCCGCGAGGCGGCACATGCCGCGATGGTCAAGATCGTCGGCGATATGAAAAACGCCAAGATCGTGACCGACCAGCCGGACTATATCCATGCCGAGTTCACGAGTTCGATCATGCACTACGTGGACGATCTCGAACTGGTGTTCCCGCCGGAAAAAGTCATCCAGGTGCGCTCGTCCAGCCGCGTTGGTTATTACGATTACGACGTCAATCATGACCGCGTCGAAGCGATCCGCAAGGCGTTTACCGCGATACAGCCCTGAGCCTCGATCATGGCCGCCCGGCGTAAATACGACATCATCGTTTTTGGCGCGACCGGCTTCACCGGCGGCCTGACCGCCGAGTATCTGGCGCGTCATGCCGGCGAAAAATTGCGCTGGGCACTGGCCGGGCGCAATCGCGACAAGCTCGCACAGGTGCGCGAGCGTCTGGCGAAGATCAACCCGGATTGTGCCGCGCTGCCGCTGCTGGACGCGGATATCGGCGACGCGGATTCGATGCGTGCGATGGCCGCGTCCAGCAAGGTCGTCATCACCACGGTCGGACCTTATATCCACTACGGCGAGCCGCTGGTGGCGGCCTGTGCGGAGGCCGGCACCGACTACGTCGATCTCACCGGCGAGCCGGAGTTCGTCGATTGCATGTGGCTGCGCTATCACGAACAGGCGCGCAACAGCGGCGCGCGCATCGTGCATTGCTGCGGCTTCGACAGCATTCCGCACGATCTCGGCGCCTACTTCACGGTGCAGCAACTGCCTGAAGACGTGCCGCTCAAGGTCGAGGGTTTCGTGCGCGCTGGCGGCACTTTTTCCGGTGGCACTCTGCACTCGGCAATTACCGCGTTCTCGCGCGTGCGCGAAACCGCCAGCGTCAGCCGCAAGCGCCGCGCGCTCGATGCCTGGCCGCTGGATCGCAAGATCGGCTCGACGCGGCAAACCATTCATCGTATCGATGCGTTTTCGGCGTGGGCGGTGCCGATGCCGACCATCGATCCGCAGATCGTGCGGCGTTCTGCCGCGGCGCTGGATCGCTATGGCCCGAATTTCCGCTACGGCCATTATGTGCTGGTGAAGAAATTCAGCCGTGTCGCCCTGTTGGTGGGTGGCGTTGCCGGCCTGTTTGCCGGTGCGCAGGTCAAGCTCACGCGTGAGCGCCTGCTCAAGCTGCGCAATCCCGGCCAGGGGCCCAGCGAAGAGCAGCGTCGCAAAGGCTGGTTTCGCGTGCGCTTCATCGGCGAAGGCGGCGGCCGGCGCGTGGTCACCGAAGTCAGCGGCGGCGACCCCGGCTATGGCGAGACCTCGAAGATGCTGGCCGAATCGGCGCTGTGTCTGGCGCAGGACCGTCTGCCGAAAAAAGGCGGTGTGCTGACCACGGCGCAGGCGATGGGCGATGCCCTGACCGAGCGGCTGATGGCCGCGGGCATTCAGTTCAAAGTGCTGGAATCGGCATGAGCAAGCCGGCCTGATCGCGACGATGCGGAGAAAGATCACGCATGGATAGACTCTGGATCGGGCTCGGCGCGGTTTACGGATTGCTCGCCGTTGCGCTCGGCGCGTTTGGCGCACATGCACTCAAGGCCCGGCTGTCGGCAGAAATGCTGGGCGTCTGGCGCACCGGCGTCGAATATCAGATGTATCACGCGCTGGCCTTGCTGCTGGTCGGCTTGATGGCGCGGCAGATGCCCGGCTCGCTGCTCAATGCCGGCGGCGCATGCTTCGCCGCCGGCGTGCTGCTGTTCTCCGGCAGCCTCTATGTGCTGGCGCTGAGCGGCATTCGCGTGCTGGGCGCGATCACACCTTTCGGAGGCCTGTTTTTTCTTGCGGGCTGGATTCTGCTGATTTGCTCGGCGACAAGAACTTGAGCGCAGGCGCACGCAAGGCGTTGGCGATCGAAGCGGCGAGCTGATCCGAAATCCTTGTGGCGGCGCTCATCACCGTGCGCTCGGCTTGTTCATGCGCCTCGCTGATTGCGGCATCGCGGACCTGCTCCGAGGTGCGCGCCAGTTGTTCCGAATGCGAGCGCAGTCCCGCCTCCAGAGTGGCCTGCAATTCCGAGAATCGCGCTTCAACCCGATCCTCCAGTACGGCCATGCGCTGCTGTACGGCGGTCACTTCACGCGTGAGGTCCTGATACGCCTGCTGCCGGGCCTGCTGTTGCAAGCGGGATTCGACGATTGCAAGCTGGCTGCGCAGTTCCGCGAGTTGCGTGTTCAGATCCTGCTGCACCAGGCGCAGCGCGGTCTCGCCCGCACTCTGCGCGGCGTGCGATGCGGTGGCGTGCGCTGGGTCGGCGCTCGCATGCACGTTGTCGTGATCGTGCTTGTGCGGATGCACCACCGGCGCCAGCGTGTTGCGCAGCGCATTCATCACGCGCTGATGAATCGCGACTTCCGGTTCGCGGATGTTCGAGATTTTCGAGGGCGGGGCTGGGATTGCGGCAGCCGGTTTGGCCGTCGCCAGTCGTTCCAGGATCTGCGCCAGGTGCTCGGCGCTGGGTGGTTTTTGCAGCAACCCGGCGGCGCCGGCCTGCTGCGCCTTGAGTGCGAACGCCTCGCCTTCATGCGAAGAGCAGATGATGATCGGGATGCCGTGGCACTGCGGGTCGTTGCGCAGATGTTCCAGCGCCTGAAAGCCGTCGATGCCGGGCATGATGTGGTCGAGAAAAATCACGCCGGGACGCAGTTCCTCGATTTGCAGGTAGGCCTCCTCCGCGCTTTCGGCGGTGTTGACTTCATAGCCGTGGCTTTCAAGAAACCGGCGCAGCGCAAAGCGCGCGGATTTGGAATCGTCCACCACCAGTGCAGTCTTGGCCGTCACGTCGTGCTCCCCCGTTAACTCTTGCGATGAAAGGCAGTCGCCTGTATCTCTTCAAGTACGCTGGCCGACTGTAGCACCGCAAACCCGCTGCGCACAGTCACCCGCTGTCGGCGGTATGCAATAAAAATATGTTATAAATTATATAATTTTAATAAATATATTATATAAAATATAACATTACTTTTGATGGAATACGTCAGAGCGGGTGCGGCTTGCCATGATCGCGACGACACCTTACGGTTGTTTTTTCCCGCCCGTCTGGAATCTTCCGCATGTCCGCACTGATCAATCGTCGCGATCTCGATTTCCTGCTGTATGAATGGCTCGATGTGCCAGCGCTGTGCCGCCATCCGCGCTACGCGCAGCACGATCGCGCCACGTTTGAATCGGTGATTGAGGCCGCGCACACGCTGGCCGAGCAGGAATTCCTGCCGTTTGCCGCCAAGCTCGATGCCAACGAACCGCAATTCGACGGTGAGCGGGTCAAGCAGATTCCAGAACTTCAGCACGCACTGCGCGCGTATGTCGAAGGCGGCTTCCTGTCGGCGGCGTTCGACGCCGAACACGGCGGATTGCAGTTGCCCTACGTGGTTGCGCAGGCGGTGGCGGCGATGTTCGCCTCGGCCAATGGCGCGGCGGCGGGTTACATGCTACTGACCGCGGCGGCGGCCAATCTGCTGCGCGCACACGGCAGCGCCGCGCAGCAGCAGACCTACATGCGGCCGATGCTGGCCGGACGCTGGTTCGGCACCATGTGCCTGTCGGAGCCGCAGGCGGGATCTTCGCTCGGCGATATCCGCACGCGCGCCAGCGCCAACGATGATGGCAGCTACAGTATCAGCGGCAACAAGATGTGGATTTCCGGCGGCGAGCACGAGTTGTCGGAGAACATCGTGCACCTGGTGCTGGCGCGTCTCGACGGCGCCCCGGCCGGGGTCAAGGGTATCTCGCTGTTCATCGTGCCGAAATTTCTGGTCAACGCCGATGGCAGTCTCGGTACGCGCAACGGCGTGCGGCTCGCCGGCCTCAATCACAAGATGGGCAATCGCGGCACTGTCAACACCGTGCTCAATTTCGGCGAGACACCGTGCATCGGTTATCTCGTCGGCAAGGCCAACGCAGGCCTCGCCTGCATGTTCCACATGATGAACGAGGCGCGCATCGGCGTCGGCCTCGCCGGCGTGATGTCGGGCTATGCGGGTTATCTGTGCGCGCTGGACTACGCGCGGCAGCGGCCGCAGGGACGGCTGGTCACCGACAAGAATCCGGAATCGAAACCGGTGAACATCATCGAGCACAGCGATGTGCGCCGTATGCTGCTGCAGCAGAAAGCCTATGTCGAAGGCGGCCTCGCGCTGTGCCTGTATTGCGCGCAACTGGTGGATGAAAAAGCGTCGGCGCAGGATGCGAAGCGGCAGGAGGAAATCAGCCTGTTGCTGGAAATCCTCACGCCGATCGCCAAGGCCTGGCCGGCGGAGTTCTGCCTCGAGGCCAACAAGCTCGCGATCCAGGTGCTCGGCGGTTATGGCTATACCCGCGACTATCCGGTGGAGCGTCACTATCGCGACAACCGGCTCAATGCAATTCACGAAGGCACCAACGGCATCCAGGCGCTGGACCTGCTCGGTCGCAAGGCGACGATGCGAAACGGCGCGGCGCTGCGCCTGCTGCTGGGCAAGATGCAAGAGACTGTGAAATCCACTGCCGCCATTGCCGAACTCGCCGAATACAGTGCCGCGCTTGCGCAGGCGATACAAACGATTGCGGCGACCACGCAGACGCTGGCGGGAGCGGCGCTGAAGGGGCGCGTCGATCTGTTCCTCGCCAATGCCCATCTCTATCTGGAGATGCTCGGACACAGCGTCGTCGCCTGGCTATGGTTGAGTCAGGCGCAGTGCGCGCAGGCCGCGCTTGCCGCAGCCAGCGAGGGCGACAAGGATTTTTACAAGGGCAAGCTGCTGGCTTGTCGTTATTTCTATCGCCATGAATTGCCCAAGGCACAGCGGCAGGCCGAACTGCTGAAGACGCTGGACGATACCAGCCTGTGCATGCCGGCCGCAGCGTTTTGAGCGCAGCGTGGTGCGTGCAATGGCATAAGCAAAGTCCGAAACAATCTCTAAAAAAGATATAAAAGCGACATCGCAATCCCTATGATGCGCACGCAGGTTTTGAGCCTGTCGCAGGGGAAAATGGAATCCGCACGATGTCGAATCGCAACACTCGCGCACTGTCCGCGCTCGTGCTTTTATCGGGGCTGGTGGTTGTGCCGGCCTATGCCACCAACGGTTATTTCTCGCACGGCTACGGCAATCGCCAGAAAGGCATGGGCGGCGTCGGGATCGCGCTGGCGCAGGACGCGCTCGCGCCCGCGACCAACCCGGCCGGACTGGTGGATGTCGGCAACCGCTACGATGTCGGCATCGACTGGTTCGCTCCGCGCCGTGGCGGCCAGATCAGCGGCAACAGTCTGCCGCCCGGCAGCAATGTCCTCACCGGCAGTTGCCCGGTGGTCAGCACCTGCACGGTGCAGAGCGCCAGCGCCGACGGCGACTACGACGGCAACGCCACGCCCAATTTCCTGATTCCAGAATTCGGTTACGCGCGTCAGGCCAGCGATCATCTCAGCTTGGGGTTCGCGCTGTTCGGCAATGGCGGCATGAACACCGATTACGACAAGAATCCGTTTGCGGCCTATGGTTCGACCGGTACGGCCGGCGTCGATCTGTCGCAGTTGTTCGTGGCGTTTACCGCGGCCTATCGTCTGGGCGAATCCAATGCGTTCGGGGTGTCGCCGATCTTCGTCTACCAGCGCTTCAAGGCCAAGGGCCTGGGCGCGTTCGCGGCGACCGGTTTTCCAGGGCCGTATTCGGAATCGCCGAACAATGTCACCGACAAGGGCTACGACAACTCCACCGGCTTCGGCGTGCGGCTTGGTTGGCAGGGTGAGCTGTTCAAGGGCTTCAAGCTCGGCGCCACCTGGCAGCCGAAAATCCACATGAAGCATTTCGACAAATACAAGGGACTGTTCGCCAATCAGGGCAATTTCGACATCCCGGAGACTTTTGGTTTCGGCGCCTCGTGGCGCATGGCTGAGACGTTTACCGTGGCGATGGACGTGCAGCGGATTCTCTATTCCGGCGTGCCCTCGGTGGGCAACTCGCTGGCGCCGCTTGTCGCGGGCAAGAAACTCGGCAGCACCGGCGGCCCGGGTTTCGGCTGGCAGGACATGACAGTGTACAAGTTCGGTGCCGAGTATCAGCTGCTGCAATCGCTGGAACTGCGCGCCGGCTACAGCTACGGCAAACAGCCGGTGCCGGCCAGCCAGACCCTGTTCAGTATCCTGGCGCCGGGCGTGATCCAGCGGCACCTTACCGCTGGCCTGAGCTGGAGCGTGACGCCGCTTTCGGAAATCAATCTCTACTACGCGCACGGGTTCAGCGAGACGGTGCGCGGCCACGGCTCGATCCCCGCGGCGAGCGGGCTCAACATCCTGCCGCCGCAGAATTTCGGTGGCGGCGAAGCCGATATCCACCTGATGGAAAACGTCGTCGGCATCGCCTTCGGACATCATTTCTGAACCCAATCGGATTCGGCGTCGCGGCGCAAAATCGTCCACACTAATCCCAGGGATAATTGACGGGGGCGGCATGAAACAGGTGATGTGGTTTACCGTGGCGGTGCTGGTGGTTGCGCTGGCGCTGCTCGGCTGGAGCTTCACGCCGGCCAAGCTGGATGCCGGCGCACCGATCAAGGTGCTGCTGCCGGAGGCGCACCCGCCCGCCGGCATGAGCCTGCACGCGATCGAAGCCGGCTACATGATTTCCAACGCCGCCTTCGCCTATCGCGGCGGCAGCTTCCTCGACACGCGCCACTTCGGCATGGGCGGCATTCTCGTGCAGCATCCGAAAGGCACGCTGCTGTTCGACACCGGTTTCGGTAGTACCGTCGATCAGCAATTCAAGACCATCCCGTGGCTGATGCGCATGACCACGCGCTACGTCAAGGAGCCGACGGTGGCCGCTCAGCTCAAGGCGGCGAATATCCCGCTGTCGTCGATTACCGGCGTCGTGCTCACGCACGCGCACTGGGATCATGTCAGCGGCCTCGCCGACCTGCCCGGCGTGCCAGTCTGGGTCAATCACAACGAAGAAGGCTTCATCAAGTATGGCGACGATGCCACCGCGCTGATCCGCTCGATGGGCGCGTTGCCGTACAA
>JBOICJ010000005.1:0-12427 GCA_050740035.1 Stenotrophobium sp.
GATCATGATGAACTTCAACCAGGAGCGCATCATGCTGGCGGCGCAGGCCTATGGCTTCGCGCAGGTGTGCTACGAAGAGTCGCGGGCCTACGCCCGCGAACGCCAGACGTTCGGCAAACCACTGATCCGCAATCAGGTGATTCGCCACAAGCTGGTGGACATGCGAATGCGCATCGAAGCGATCAAGGCCAATCTCGAGGTATTGGCCTGGCGCGTCGGCCAGAAGCAGATGCCAGTCGCCGAAGTCTGCATGCTGAAGAATTTCGCGACCACCGGCCTTGAGTACGTCGCCAATGAGGCCATGCAGATTTTTGGCGGCGCCGGTTACCTGCGCGGGGCCAAGGTCGAAAGAATCTATCGAGAAACCAAGGTCTTGAGCATCGGCGGAGGCTCCATCGAAATCATGAAAGATCTCGCCGCACGCCAGATGGGTTTGTAGATTATTGCCGTAACTGTATTGATTTTTAGTACTTTATTTGATTTTGGATTAGACTTGACGGCGTTGTAGCACTGCAAAAAAACAACTGCGGTTCTGGAGCGAGTCATGGGAAGGATTCAGTTCAAGCACGGGGTGCTGGGCTTGCAGTTAGCCGCAGCACTGGCACTCACTGCAGGCCTATCCGGTCCCGCGATGGCAGGCAACGCGGACCCGGGTTGGTACTTCGGCATCGAAGGTTTCAACGCGAAGCCGCGAGATGCCAACGGCACCGCCACCGCCACCGTGACCACGGCACCGACGACGGCAGGCGGCTGTCCGGCCGGCAGCACGGCGCCGCTGGGCGGCCTGCTCAATCCCCTGAATGCCCTGGTCAACAGCGGCCTGACCGCGCTTAACCTCTGCTTGATTGCAGCGCCGACCACGACCACGCCGGGCAAGCAGACTGCCTTGCCTGCCGTCAATACGACCATGAGTTTCAGCAGCGCCTACGGCGGCGGCTTCAGCCTGGGCTACATGTTCGATGGCGGCTTCCGTCCCGAACTGAATTTTTCCTACGTCCAGAACGACGTGAAAAACTACTCGCTGGCCGCGGCAACCGACCGCTACACCCTGAGCGCCTATCGCGTCATGGCCAATGCCTGGTATGACTTCGATTTTGGCATTCCTGTTGTGCCATATCTGGGCGCGGGTGTCGGTACGCAGTACAGCAAGTTCAGCGCCTCGGCAGGCAACAACGCCAACGCCACGACCTTTGCCTATCAACTCGGCGGCGGTCTCAATTTCTGGGCGACCAAGAAACTCGCACTGTCGCTGGATTATCGCTACATCTCCGCCAGCCAGCCGAATTTCGATTACTCCGGCAGCATTACGACCACCACAGGTTCGGTGCCGGCCAAAATCTCACAGCAGGCCGACTACAGGTCGCAGCAGTTCGGCATCGGCCTGAAGTACCTGTTCGGCGAGCATGGTCGCGATGTCAAGGATTCCGATGGCGACGGCGTCCCCGATTACATGGACAACTGCCCGAATACACCGAAGGGCGTGGCGGTCGACGCGCATGGCTGCCCGCTGGATGCCGATGGTGACGGCGTCCCCGACTACCTCGACAAGTGCCCGGATACGCCCAAGGGCGTGCGCGTCGACAGCAGTGGCTGTCCGCTCGACAGCGATGGTGATGGCGTGCCCGATTATCTCGATAAATGCCCGAATACACCCAAGGGCATGCAAGTGGATGCCAATGGTTGTCCGGTCAAGAAGTGCACAGACTTGCCTCCCGGCATTCCCGCATCTGCGATTGGCGCGGACGGCTGCCCGCTCGACAGCGACGGTGACGGCGTGCCGGATTATCTCGACGAATGTCCGCATACCCCGGCCGGTGCCAAGGTTCTGCCCAACGGCTGCGCCCTCAAGGGCGACTGCCGCACGCCGAAACCGGGTGAAGCGGTCGATGCCAACGGCTGCGCGGCGAGCCACAACTTCATCCTCAAGGGCGTGAAGTTCGAGTTCGACTCCAACCGCCTGACCGCGGCGGCAAAGCTGATTCTCAATCAAGTCGCGGAGACCTTGAACGCGTACCCTGACATCAACGTGGATGTCGAAGGCCACACCGACTACATCGGCTCGGACTCCTACAACATGGGGCTGTCCGAGCGCCGTGCCGATGCGGTCAAGGACTACTTGATGACACGCGGCGTCGAAGGCAAGCGGATGACGCCGGTCGGTTACGGTAAGACCCGTCCGATCGCCAGCAACGAGACCGAAGAAGGTCGCGAACAGAATCGCCGCGTGGAACTCCACGTCAAGGACTGATCGATCGGCAAATATTTAAAAGCCCCGCCGGAAAAATCCAGCGGGGCTTTTTCTTGTCCCGGAAACTTGAGTGCGAAGCGGCTCAGTCCGGCTTGACCTTGACCAGCAGTTGCCGCCCTTTGACCTGATCGCCGGCTTTTACATTGACGGCTTCGATGGTCCCCGCCACCGGCGTGGCGAGCTGGAATTCCATCTTCATCGCCTCCAGCACCACCAGCGTCTTGCCCTTCTCCACCCGCTCTCCCGCCTGTACGTGCACGGCCACGATCTTGCCGTCGCTGTTGGCAAGGATCCGCCCATCCGCGCCTGCGGCAACGGCCTGCGCCGGCGCCAGCGTGATATCGGTGTAGCAATCCGTGACACCTTGCGCTGCAAGCCAGACGATGTCGCCGTCATGTGCAACTCGCGCCTTGCCCTGAACGCCATCGACGATGTAGTGAAATCCGTCTTTGAATGAACGTGGCACGGTAATGGCGATCTGTTCACCGGCAACGACAGCGCTGAAAACATGGCCTTCACGCACCTGCACGGCCAGCGCGTATTCCCGATCGCGCCAGCGCAGTTTGAACAGCGTCGCGGTCTCGTGCGAGCTGTGCCAGCCGATGAACTCTCCGGTCAGATCATTGGCGGCGGCCAGACGCTCGGCATCGGCAAGGTAGAGCGCCACGGCCGACAGTGCCAGATGACGCGTAGTCGGCGAATAGCTCGCCAGTTTTTCCTGGGGAAAATATTTGCCGATGAACGCAGTGCTGAAATCGCCCTTGGCGAAAGCTTCATGCGCGAGAATCCGGGCGAGGTAATCCTTGTTGCTGGTTACGCCCAGCAGCGTGGTGCTTTCCAGCGCTTTGAGCAGGCGCTGGCGGGCGGTTTCGCGATCTTCGCCCCAGGCGATGATCTTGGCCTGCATCGAGTCGTAGTACGGGCTGATCGCCGTACCGCTGCGCAGATAGGTATCCACGCGCACGCCGGGCACGATGCCCTGCTGTGAGCCGCCACCATCACCGCTCGGAACCGACCAGTCGAGCACGGGGCCGGACTGCGGCATGTAATTGTCGTGCGGGTCTTCGGCGCAAAGGCGCACTTCGATCGCCCAGCCCTTACGGCGAGCCAATACCTGCGCCTGCGTCAACGGCAGCGCTTCTCCCTGGGCGATGCGCAGTTGCCACTCGACCAGATCCACACCGTAGACCAGTTCGGTCACCGGATGCTCCACCTGCAAGCGTGTATTCATCTCCAGAAAATAAAACTGGCCATCGCCTGCCAACATGAACTCGACCGTACCGGCGCCGACGTAATCGACCGCCTTGGCTGCGGCCACCGCCGCCTCGCCCATTTTCGAGCGCAGCGCATCGTTTACCGCGGGTGACGGCGCTTCCTCCACCACTTTCTGATTGCGGCGCTGTACCGAACAATCGCGCTCGCCCAGGTGAATGACGTTGCCGTGGCGATCGCCAAAAATCTGGATCTCGACGTGGCGCGCCTCCATGACCGCCTTCTCGATCAGCAGTTGACCGCTGCCGAAGGCGTTGCTCGCCTCGGAGCGCGCGGACTGGATGCTGGCGAGCAGGTCGTTCTCGTCGTGCACCAGGCGCATGCCGCGTCCGCCGCCGCCCGCCGCCGCCTTCACCATCACCGGCAAGCCGGCTTTTTTTGCTTCCTTGACCAGCGTTTCATCCGCTTGATCGTCGCCCTGGTAGCCAGGCACGCAAGGTACGCCGGCTGCGATCATGCGGATCTTGGATGCGCTCTTGTTGCCCATGGCCTCGATCGAGTGCGGATCGGGACCGATGAAAACCAATCCGGCGGCCTGGACGGCTTGCGCAAAGTCGCCGCGCTCGGACAGAAATCCGTAGCCCGGATGGATCGCCTGCGCGCCGGACTGCCTGGCCGCGGCGATGATGTTGTCGATGGACAGATACGATTCCCGCGCCGGTGCCGGCCCGATGCGCACGGCTTCATCGGCTTCGAACACATGCAGGCTGTCCTTGTCGGCATCGCTGTACACCGCGACCGTCTTATAGCCCAGTTTCCGCGCACCACGGATGACGCGCACTGCGATTTCGCCGCGATTGGCAACCAGCACTTTGGTGAACCGTTTCGTCATCTCAATCTCTCATTGGTGTTTCAGTTTCCACTTGCCGTCCACGGCGCAGCATCTTCACGCGGAGACGGCATCCACTGGACGCTTGCCTAGCTCCCGCTCGCCCACCTGGGCTTGCGCTTCTGCATGAAGGCGCCGATTCCCTCCGGCGCTTCCGGCCCGCGCGCGCAAGCCGCAAATTTTTGCGCAGCGTCGTCGAGCACGACGCCCATTTCCTGATGACCGGCGTTCAGCACGATCTGCTTGCTCAGCGCATTGGCGTTTGGCGCACAGTTCAGTACCTGTTGCAGCGTCGTGCCAAGCTTGGTTTGCAATTCTTCCTCGCTCGCGAACACCTCGTGCACCAGTCCCAGCCGCAGCGCCTCCTCGCCACGGAACTGCGCGCTGGTCAGCACCAGGCGACGCGCCTGCGTGAGACCGATACGCTGCACAACGAAAGGCGCAATCTGCGCCGGCGGCAGGCCGCGCGAAGTCTCGGGCATGCCGAACTTGGTGTCGGTGTGCGCAAAGGCGATGTCGGACACGCAGGCCAGACCGAAACCGCCGCCGAGCACGCCGCCTTCGCAGATGGCGATCACCACCTGCGGCGCATTCTCGACCTGACGCAGCATCGTGCCGAAAGCGCGGTTGATGCCGATGATGGGATCGGCTTCGCCCGCCTTGAGCGGTTTGATCGCGCTGAACATGCCCTTGAGATCGGCGCCGGCGCAGAAGTGACCGCCCGCGCCGCGCAGCACCACGGCGCGTACTTCGCGCGTATCGCGAATCGCCGCGAACACCGCCTCCAGTTCGGCCAGCATCTCCGGCGTCATTGCGTTGCGCGACTCCGGGCGATTAAGCGTCACATGCAGCACGCCCCTGTCCTGTCGTAGCAGCACCGTCTTGGTTTCAGGCAGGCTCATGAATGCCACCCGCTCTTGGGCACAAAGATTGGCACATGTTTTATTTTATAAAATAAATTTATATTAATTTTATAATTCATAACAATGATGAGGCACTATTACCAGAGAGCGGGTAGTGGTTTTACGCGCCTTTGCGCTTGCCACCATAGCCCAGGCGCTTGGAGATGATGCCGAGCATTACCTCGTCGGCACCGCCGCCAATCGGATGCAGGCGCAGGTCACGGTACATCTGCGACACAAAGTTGTCCCACATGAACCCCTGCCCGCCCCAGAATTGCAAACAACCGTCCGGAATCTCGCGACACAGGCGGCCGGTCTTGAGCTTGGCCATCGACGCCAGCAGCGACACGTCACCGCCGCGCAGCATTTCCTCGGTGGCGCGATAAATCAGCGCACGCAACGCTTCGATCTCGGTCTTGAACTCGGACAAGCGGAACTGCACGTACTGGTTGTCGAGCAGGCTCTGGCCAAAGGCATTGCGCTGACGCGTGTAGATCGCGGTTTCGTCTACGCAGTTTTCGAGCGACTGCACGACGCTCGCCGAGAGGAATAAGCGCTCCTCCTGGAACTGCTGCATCTGGTAGGTAAAGCCCTTGCCTTCCTGGCCGATCAGGTTCTTCGCCGGCACGCGCACGTTGTCGAGAAAGATAATCGCAGTGTCGCTGGAACGCTGGCCGAGCTTGTCGAGCTTGGTATGACGGTCGATGCCCTTGGCATCGAGCGGCACCACGATCAGGCTCTTATTGCCGTGACGACTGCTGCGATTCGCCCCTTCGGCGCCGCTTGCGGCACCGTCATCAGTGACGCACAACATACAGGCCCAGTCGCCCTGCGTGCCGTTGGTGATCCACATCTTCTGGCCGTTGATGACGTACTCATCGCCCTCGCGCCGTGCGGTGGTTTTGATGCCTGCGACATCCGAACCGGCACCCGGCTCGCTCACCGCAATGCACGCCACCATGTCGCCGGCGATGGCGGGCTTCAGATAATTCTCTTTCAGATAATCCGAACCAAAGCGCGCCAGCGCCGGCGTCGCCATGTCGGTCTGCACTCCAATCGCCATCGGAATGCCGCCGACCTTGCAGTGACCCAGCGCCTCGGCAAACATGATCTGGTAGCCATAGTCGAGGCCGAGTCCGCCAACGCTCTCCGGCTTGCAGATGCCAAGCAGGCCGAGCGCGCCCATTTTCTTGAAGACTTCGCGCGCGGGGAAGATGCCGGCGCGTTCCCACTCCGCGGCGTGTGGATTGACCTGTTCCTCGATGAATTTTTTCGTCGTGTCGTACAGCGACCGATGCTCGTGAGTGATTTGCATTCTGTGAATTTCCGATTTTAGAGTCGCGCCACGCCAAAACTGTTGGGAAAAGTCTCGCGTAGCCGGGCTTCCCGGCAGATGGACAATGTCATGCCCAGCACCTTGCGGGTATCGCGCGGATCGATCAGGCCATCGTCAAACAATCGCGCCGTTGCCGCAAAGGCGCTCGACTCCTTGTCGAACTGCTTGACGATATTGCTTTCGATGATCGCGAGCTGTTTTTCTTCCGCCTCGCCAACAGCCTTGCCTTCTTTGATCCACTTGTCGCGGGTGATGATGCTGATGACCTTCGCCGCCTGCTCGCCGCCCATCACCGAGGTGCGCGAATTGGGCCAGGCGAAGATGAAATGTGGGCCGAAGCCGCGGCCGCACATGCCGTAGTTACCGGCGCCGAAGCTGCCACCCATGACGATGGTGATCTGCGGCACGGTGGCGTTGGCTACCGCCTGAATCATCTTCGAACCGTGCTTGACGATGCCGCCCTGTTCGCTCTCCGAACCGACCATGTAACCAGTGGTGTTCATCAGATAGACGATCGGGATATTGGACTGGCAGCACTGCTGGATGAACTGGCCGGCCTTGGTCGCGCCTTTGGTAGTGATCGGTCCGTTGTTGGAGATGATGCCAATCTGGTGTCCATGCAACACCGCGCGGCCGCAGATGGTCTGCTGGTCGTATTCACCCTTGTACTCGAGAAACTCGGAGCCATCCACCAGGCGCGCAATGATCTCGCGGCAATCCACCGGCTTGCGGTAATCGGCCGGCATCACGCCGCAGATTTCGTCGACGTCGTACAGCGGCGCACGCACCGGCAGCAGTTCGACACGCGGCCGCTGCGCGTTCCAGTTCAGATTCTTGACGATCTCGCGGGCGATGCGGATGCCGTCGGCATCGTTCTCGGCCAGAAACTCGGAAGTGCCGGCAATCTGCGCGTGCATCTCGGCACCGCCGAGGTCTTCATCGTTCGCAACCTCGCCGGTCGCCGCCTTGAGCAGCGGCGGTCCCGCGAGAAAAACTTTCGCACGCTTGCGGATCATCACCACGTAATCCGACAAGCCCGGCATGTAGGCGCCGCCCGCTGTCGACGAGCCATGCACGATCGTCACCTGCGGAATGCCCGCGGCGGACAGCCGGCACTGGTTGGCAAAAGTCTTGCCGCCGGGGATGAACACCTCGGCCTGGTACAACAGGTTGGCGCCGCCGGATTCGATCATCGCCACGATCGGCAGTTTCTGCTGCAAGGCGATTTCCTGGATGCGCAGTCCCTTCTGCACACCCCAGGGCGTCATCGTGCCACCCTTGATCGCGGAGTTCGACGCACTGACGATGCAGCGCACGCCGGAGACGTAGCCGATGCCGATGATGGTGTTGCCGCCGGCCAGCGAACCGTCCTTGTCGTCGTGCATCTTGTAGCCACAGAGCGTCGACAATTCCAGCCACGGCGAGCCGCGATCCAACATCAGGTGCACGCGTTCGCGCGGCAGCAGTTGCTTGCGCTTGTGAAAACGCTCGCGCTTGGACTCCTCCTCCACCCGGCCTTTTTCTTCTATCGCGCGCCAGTCGGCGATGTACTGCAGCATGCCGTCACGATTCTGGGCAAACTGCTCGCCGCCGGCGTCGATTTTTGATTCGATAATTGACATTTCCGTACTCTGCGAATCTTGCTGGAATATGCTCTATTTTTACCAGTAATCAGCATATATTTCATCAACAATATTGATTACCTATTTCATTATTGAGGCCATAAAAAAGCCGCGTCGTGCGCGGCTGTAGTCAATAAGAAAATCCACTTAATCTTTCACCGCCCTGGGCTTGAACGCGCGGTGGAATCCCTGGAACGGCTTCGACTTGTCATGGTCGAGCAGCGGGAACACGCGCGAGTTGCGCGATGCCGCGCCGTCGATGTTGATGCAGGTGCCGCTGATGAAAGCGGCACCCTCGGACAGCAGGAAAACAATCGCCGCACTGACTTCGGCTTCCTCAGCCATGCGTTTGAGCGGCACGGCGTGCTTGAGTTTGGGGATGACCTCCGTTGCAAACACCGGATCGTAGTGATCCATACCCGACGACGCCACCCAGCCCGGCGCAACCGCGTTGACGCGGACCCCGGATGAGGCCCACTCAACCGAGGCAGTCTCGGTGAAATTGAGCATGCCGGCACGCGCCGCGCCGCTGTGCCCCATCCCCGGCATGCCGCCCCACATGTCCGCCACCATGTTGACGATGGCGCCGCCGTTTTTCTTCATGCACTGCGTGAACACCTCACGCGACATCAGAAAGCCGCCGGTGAGATTGTTCGCAACGACCGCATCCCAGCCTTTTTTGCTGATCAGCGACAACGGCGATGGATACTGGCCGCCCGCGTTGTTGACCAGACCGTGAATCGTGCCGTGCTCGGCCAGCATGGTTTTGACTGCCGCATTGACCGCCTCCTCGTCACGGATGTCGAAGGCATAGGTCGCGACAATGCCGCCGTCCTCAATGATCTCGGCCTTGACCTTGTCCAGCTTCTCCTGCTTGCGGCCGGTGATCAGGACTCTGGCGCCGAGACTCGCCAGTTCATGCGCGGTGCAACGGCCGATGCCAGAGCCGCCGCCGGTGACGACAATGGTTTTTCCCTTGAACAGGTTTGCGTGAAATACCGATTGGTAAGGCATCTTGTTTCCTCCAGAAACGATCAGGGCCGGTTGCCAGGCCCTGTCGATAACACTTGCTTGGCCGCCCGATTCACAGCTTGGACGTCATCTCCGGCACCGCCTGGAACAGATCGGCGACGAGGCCATAATCGGCGACTTCGAAGATCGGCGCTTCGGCATCCTTGTTGATCGCCACGATGGTCTTGGCGTCCTTGATGCCGGCGAGATGCTGGATCGCACCGGAGATACCGATGGCGATGTACAGTTCCGGCGCAATGATCTTGCCGGTCTGGCCGACCTGCATGTCGTTGGGCACGTAACCGGAATCCACCGCCGCGCGCGACGCGCCGACGCCGGCACCGAGCTTGTCGGCCAGCGGGTAGATCACCTTCTGGAAATTTTCGCCACTGGCCAGTGCACGGCCACCCGACACGACACGCGCCGCCGACTGCAGGTCGGGACGATCGGCCTTGGCGGCCTGTATCGAAACGAAGCGGGTCGAGGCCGGTACTTGCGGGTTCACGCTGATTTTTTCAACCGGCGCACTGTTGCCCGATGCGGCGGCATTGAACGAGGCCAGGCGCACGGTACCGACGACGACGCCCGCGGGCGCCTCAACCGTGGTGATCGCGTTGCCGGCATAGATCGGCCGGTCAAAGCTGCTGGCCGAGTGCACGGCCATGATGTCGGAGATCTGCGGCACGCCAAGCTTGGCGGCGACGCGCGGCGCCACGTCCTTGCCGGTGGTGGTGCCCGCGAACAGGATGTGGGTATAGCCCTTGGCGGCCAGTTCCACCACCTGCGGCGTCTGCACCACGGCCATCGGATGCGCGTTGGCGGCATGGTCGGCCACCAGTACGCGCGTCACGCCGGCGATCTGCGCGGCTTCGGCGGCAACGGCCGCGCCATCGATGGCCAGCACGACGACATCGACTTCACCGCCGATACCCTGTGCGGCGGCCACAACCTTGGCGACGCCGGCGTTGAGCTTGCCGTTGGCATGCTCGGCAACAATCAGAATCTTGCTCATCAGATCAACCCCTTCGCTTTCAGTGCACCGACCAGTTCATCCACCGTCTTGACCATGACGCCCTTCGAGCGCGCCGGCGGCGGCGTGGTCTTGACCACCTTGAGGCTCGCGGCGGCTTGCACGCCGAGGTCCGCCAGGCTGACCGTTTCAATCGGCTTCTTCTTCGCCTTCATGATGTCCGGCAGCTTCAGATAGCGCGGCTCATTGAGGCGCAGATCGACGGTAATCACGGCAGGCAGATCGATCTCGATGGTTTCGAGGCCGGCATCGATTTCGCGCGTAACCTGAGCCTTGCTGCCATCGAGTTCCACCTTGGACGCAAACGTCGCTTGCGGCACATCCATCAAGCCGGCGGTCATCTGTCCGGTCTGGTTGGCGTCGTCGTCGATCGCCTGCTTGCCGCAGAACAGAATCTCCGTGCCTTCTTTCTTGAAAATCGCTGCCAGCGCACGCGCTGCGGTCAACGGCTGGATTTCGGTTTCTTCCTTGACGTGCACGGCGCGGTCCGCACCAAACGCCAATGCCGTGCGCAGGGTTTCCTCGCACTTGGCGCCGCCCATACTGACGGCGATGATCTCGCTGATCTTGCCTTTTTCCTTCAGCCGTACCGCCTCTTCCATGGCGATTTCATCGAAGGGATTCATCGAATGCTTGATGCCGTCTGTGACGACACCCGAGCCATCCGGCTTGATCTGAATACGGACGTTGTAGTCCACCACTCGCTTGACGCTGACTAGAGCTTTCATTCGCTTCTCTCTGTACAAAAAATATGGAAGCCGGGCAGCGCCAAGAACGGCTGATGCCCGACCGTGCCAGTCAAAACAAACTACATGTTGGCGTAATTGGGCCCACCGCCGCCTTCCGGCGGCACCCAGTTGATGTTCTGCGCGGGATCCTTGATGTCGCAGGTCTTGCAGTGCACGCAGTTCTGCGCGTTGATCTGGAATTTCTTTTCGCCGTCAGCCTGCGCTACCACCTCGTAAACGCCCGCCGGGCAATACCGCTGCGCCGGCTCGTCGTACATCGGCAGATTCCTGGCAATGGGGATGCTGGCATCCTTGAGCAGCAAGTGAACCGGCTGGTCCTCTTCGTGGTTGGTGCTGGACAGAAACACCGACGACAGCTTGTCGAAACTCAGCTTGCCATCCGGTTTCGCGTATTCGATCTTCTTCGAGTCCGCGGCCAGCTTGAGCGACTTGTAGTCCCACTTGAGATCGTGCGCGGTGAACGGGAACTTGCCGCCAAACCAGTTCTGCTCGATGTAGTTGATCGCGCCGCCGATCAAAGCGCCGAACTTGTGCAGGAACACGCCAAAATTGCGGCTGCGATGCAGCTCGTCGTGCAGCCAGCTCTGCTTGAATTTTTCCGGGTAAGCGGTCAGTTCGTCACCGCCCGCACCACCGGCCAGCAGCACTTCGGCCACCGCATCGGCAGCGAGCATGCCGCACTTCATGGCGGTGTGATTGCCCTTGATCTTGGAGTAATTCATGGTGCCCAGATCGCAGCCGATCAAGGCGCCGCCGGGGAACACCATCTTCGGAATCGACGGCAAGCCGCCCTTGTTGAGCGCGCGCGCACCATAAGCCACGCGGGTGCCGCCTTCCAAGTACTGGCGAATCACCGGGTGATGCTTGAAACGCTGGAACTCGTCGAACGGCGACAGATAGGGGTTGGTATACGACAGATCGACAATCATGCCGACCGCAACCGTGTTGTTTTCCAGGTGATACAGGAACGAGCCGCCGAGGCTGTCGGTACCCAGCAGATCCAGCGGCCAGCCGGCGCCATGCACCACCAGGCCCGGCTGATGCTTGGCGGCATCGATGGTCCAGAGCTCCTTGATACCGATGCCGTAGTGTTGCGGGTCCTTGCCCGCGGCAAGCTGGTACTTCGCCAGCAACTGCTTGCCCAGGTGCCCGCGGCAGCCTTCGGCGAACAGCGTGTACTTGGCGCGCAACTCCATGCCCGGCGTGAAATCGGCCTTGTGCTCGCCTTCGCGGTTGACGCCCATGTCGCCGATGGTGACGCCCTTGATGACATCGCCCTCGATGATCGCGGTCTGTGCCGCAAAACCGGGATAGATCTCGACGCCCAGCGCCTCAGCCTGGGTCGCCAGCCAGCGGCACAGATTACCCAGGGAGATGATGTAATTGCCCTCGTTGTGCATGGTCTTGGGCACAAACAGGTTGGGCATC
>JBOICJ010000006.1:0-18319 GCA_050740035.1 Stenotrophobium sp.
CGATCGACGTTCGCCCGACCGCCGGGCAGATCGACGACTTGATCACGGAGATTCGCGACCGGGTGGGTCGGGGCGAGCGCGCTCTGGTGACGACGCTGACCAAGAAAATGGCGGAGGATCTCGCGGATTACCTCCATGAAGTCGGGATCAAGGTTCATTACCTCCACTCGGAGATCCAGACCCTCGATCGCGTCGAGATCTTGCGCGATCTTCGCCTTGGCGTCTACGACGTGGTGGTGGGAATCAATCTCCTCCGAGAGGGCTTGGACTTGCCGGAGGTCTCGCTGGTGGCGATTCTCGACGCCTACAAGGAGGGCTTCCTGCGTTCCGAACGTTCGCTGATTCAGACCATCGGCCGCGCCGCGCGCAATCTGAATGGCCGCGCGATTCTTTACGGCGACAACATCACCGGCTCGATGCGCCGCGCCATCGATGAAACCAACCGCCGCCGCGAAAAACAGGTCGCGTTCAATCTCAAGCACGGCATCACCCCGAAAGGCGTGCAGAAGAAAGTCGCCGACGTGATGAAATTCGGCTACGAGGACGGCACCAACACGCGCGCGCTCAAGGCCGCCGAGGCCGGCGCCCGCTACGAGCTGATGCCGCCGGACAAACTTGGCAAGGCCATCGTCAAGCTGGAAAAGGAGATGCGCCAGCACGCGCAGAACCTGGAGTTCGAACAGGCCGCGAAAAAGCGCGACCAGGTGCGCCGCCTGCGTGAGCAATTACTGCTGACGCCGGTTTGATCGGGCCGCGATGCGCACCGCGGCCACGGGCCAATGTAAAGCTCGGTAATTTTTCTGCCGACCAAGATTATCGATAATCTATAATCTCGCATCTTTTCCTCGGCGCTGACTCGCGCAGGCATCCGGAGCTCCTTGTCATGTGGATTGTCAGAGTCGCGCTGAACCGGCCGTACACCTTCATCGTTCTTGCGCTGCTGATCGTGCTGCTGGGCATCTTCACGATCCTGCGCACGCCGATCGACATTTTTCCCAACATCCGCATTCCGGTGGTGGCGGTGGTCTGGCGCTACACCGGGCTGTCTCCGGAAGAAATGGCGAGCCGCATCGTCGGCTTCTCCGAGCGCGTCGCCTCGACCACGGTCAACGACATCGAGCATACCGAATCGCTGTCGCTGAACAGCACGGGCGTGGTCAAGTATTTCTTCCAGCCCAACGTCAACGAAGATCTGGCGATCTCGCAGATCAACTCGATCTCGCAGACCCTGCTGAAGTCGACGCCGCCGGGCACCAGCTCGCCGTTCATCCTGGCGTTCGACGCTTCCAGCGTGCCGATCCTGCAACTGGCGCTGTCGAGTACCACCCTGTCGCAGGCCGATGTCTTCGACTTCGGCAACAGTTTCATCCGCACCCAGCTCTCGACGGTGGCGGGTGCGTCCCTGCCGTATCCCTACGGCGGCGCCATCCGTGAAATCAGCGTCGATCTCAAGCCGTCGGCCCTGCGCGCCCGGGGACTGACCGGCTCCGACGTCAGCACGGCCATCGGCAACCAGAACCTGATTCTTCCCGCCGGCACGCAGAAGATCGGCAACTTCGAATATTTCATCAAGCTCAATGCGAGTCCGCAGCATCTCGATGCGCTCAACGACCTGCCGGTGCGCGTGAACAAGGACGGCAGCGTCACCACCGTGCGCGATATCGCCTTTGTCCACGACGGCTCGGCGCCGCAGACCAACATCGTCCGCGTCGACGGCCACCGTGCGGTGCTGATGAACATCCTCAAGACCGGCAGCGCCTCGACGCTCAACGTCGTCGACAGCGTCAAGCGCCTGCTGCCGGAAATCCGTGCCGGCATGCCCAAGGGCATGTCGATAAACGCGGTCGGCGATCAATCGCTGTTCGTGCGCGCCGCCGTCGAAGGCGTGATCCGCGAAGGCATCATCGCGGCCGCGCTGACCGGCCTGATGGTGCTGCTGTTCCTGGGCTCTTGGCGCAGCACGCTGATCATCTGCATCTCGATTCCGCTGTCGGTGCTGACTTCCATCATCTGCCTGTCGGCGCTGGGAGAGACCATCAACATCATGACGCTGGGCGGACTGGCGCTGGCGGTTGGCATCCTGGTCGACGACGCTACCGTCACCATCGAGAACATCAACTGGCACCTGGAAAAAGGCAAGGACGTGCAGACCGCGATCCTCGACGGCGCACAACAGATCGCGCTGCCGGCACTGGTCTCGACGCTCTGCATCTGCATCGTGTTCATTCCGATGTTCTTCCTCGGCGGCATCGCAAAATACCTGTTCGTGCCGATGGCCGAGGCCGTTGTCTTTGCGATGCTCGCCTCGTACATCCTCTCGCGAACGCTGGTACCGACGCTGTCCAAGTACTGGCTGAAGATGCACGTCGCGCTGCACGATGAAAGCCGCCGCAGGAATTTCCGGTCACGCTTTCAACACGGCTTTGAAACGCGGTTTGCCGCATTGCGCAGCAACTATCACGGCCTGTTGCAGCGGGCTCTGCACCGGCCCGTTCTGTTCGGCGTCATCTTCATGGTCGCCGGCGCCGCCAGTTATGGCCTGTCGCCGTTTCTCGGGCAGAATTTCTTTCCATCAGTCGATTCGGGCCAGATCCGCTTGCATCTGCGCGCACGCAGCGGCACGCGCATCGAAGACACCGTGCCGCTTTGCGACGCCATCGAGGCGCAGATCAAGAAGTTCATTCCCGCGCATGACATCGCCAGCATCGTCGACAACATCGGCGTGCCCAACAGCGGCATCAATCTCGCCTACAGCACCTCCGCACCGATCGGGCCGGGCGACGCCGACATCATGATCACGCTCAATCAGGGGCACCGCGCGACCGCGGATTACGTCCGTATCCTGCGCGCCCGACTGCCAAACCTGTTTCCGTCGGTGACTTTTTCGTTCCTGCCGGCGGACATCGTCAGCCAGATCCTCAACTTCGGCCTGCCGTCGCCGATCGACGTGCAGATCAGTGGTTACGACGTTGCCGCAAACCGCAAATTCGTGGAGATGCTGATGCCCAAATTGCGCCACGTCCCCGGCATGGTCGACCTGCACATGCAGCAGACCTTCAACTACCCGCAGATCAACGTCGACGTCGACCGCACGCGTGCCGCGCAGGCCGGCCTGACGCAGCTCGATGTCGCCAACAACATGCTGATCGCGCTGTCCGGCAGCCGCCAGACTGCGCCGAGTTTCTGGATCAACCCCAAGACCGGCGTGCAGTACAACGTCACCGTGCAGGCCCCGCAGTACAGCCTCAGCTCGCTGCAGGACTTGCAGAACATCCCGGTCAGCGCCGACAACGGCGGGCCGCGCCAGACGCTGGCCAATCTCGCCCGCTTCAGCCGCAGCGTCGGGCCGGAGGTCGTGACGCATTACAACGCCCGCCCGACCCTCGACATCTACGGTTCGATACAGGACACCGATCTTGGCTCCGTCGCCAGCGCCGTGCGCAAAATCGTGAAAAATGCGGAAAACGACGTGCCGCGCGGCTCCAAAGTCGTGATCCACGGTCAGGCGCAGACCATGACCTCCTCATTCAACAACCTGTTTCTCGGCCTGATTGGCGCTGTCGTGCTGATTTATCTGCTGATCGTGGTGAATTTCCAGTCATGGCTGGACCCGTTCATCATCATCACCGCATTGCCCGCTGCGTTGTCCGGCATCGTCTGGATGCTGTTCCTGACCCAGACCAGCATCAGCGTGCCGGCCCTGACCGGCGCCATCATGTGTATGGGCGTGGCCACGGCCAACAGCATCCTGGTCGTGAGCTTCGCGCGCGAACGTCTGGATGACGGGCTCAGTGCCTTGGAGGCGGCGCTGGAAGCCGGCTTCGTGCGATTCCGTCCGGTGCTGATGACGGCACTGGCGATGATCATCGGCATGGTGCCGATGGCACTGGGTCTTGGCGAGGGCGGCGAGCAGAATGCCCCGCTGGGACGCGCAGTGATCGGCGGCCTGATGTTCGCCACGCTGGCTACGCTCTTTTTCGTTCCCGTCGTCTTCAGTCTGGTGCATGGCCGCCGCGCTGCCGCTGCGCAGCGGTCTTAAGGAGTTACATCGCACATGTCCAAGAATCATTCCGACTCCGATCCTGCGACGCATCGCTCGTACGGCATCGCCCGCATCGGCATCATCATCGCGATTGTCGCGGTCGCCGTCGCGGCATGGGGCATCGCTCACCGTCTGCACGCACGAGCCGCGCTGCGCAGCACCACCAACCAGCAGGCCGGGATTGCGGTCGAAGTCACGCACGCAATCCCAGCCGGCGCCGGCGATAACCTGGTACTGCCCGGAGAGGTGAAGGCATTTGCCGACGCGCCGATCTACGCACGCACCACCGGCTATCTGAAACGCTGGCTGGTGGATATCGGCACTCGGGTCAAATCGGGTCAGCTACTGGCCGAGATCGACACCCCCGAAATCGACCAGCAACTGGCGCAGGCACAGGCCGATCTCGCCAGCGCCGAGGCCAACAACCAGCTGGCGCAAAGCACGGCGACGCGCTGGCAAAACCTGCTGGCAACGGATTCGGTATCCAAGCAGGATGCCGACGAAAAAACCGGCGACGCGCTGGCCAAGGCGGCCCTGGTCAAGGCCGCACGGGCCAATGTCTCGCGCTTGCGCCAGCTACAGGGTTTCAAACGCATCGTCGCGCCCTTCGATGGAATCATCACGGCGCGCAACGTCGATATCGGCGACCTGATCAACCCCGGCAGCAGCAGCCAGCGCGAACTGTTCCACATCGTCTCAGCCAAAAAACTGCGTATCTACGTGCAGGTGCCGCAGTCCTCCGCGTCCGACATCAGGGTTGGCATGACCGCGCAACTGCATTTTCCCGAGCATCCCGATCAAAGTTTCCCAGCCACGGTCGCAAGTACGGCAGATGCGATCGACCCGGTGTCGCGCTCCATGCAGGTTCAACTGCAAGCCGATAATTCCGGGGGCGAACTTCTGCCCGGCGCCTATGCTGAAGTCCATTTCCAGTTGCCGGTCAACACCACGGCGCTGCGCCTGCCCGCCAATACCCTGCTGTTCCATGAAGAAGGCATCCAGGCGGCGATCGTCGACGGCAGCGGTCATGTTGCCATCAGGACACTCACCCTGGGACGCGATTTCGGCAAGACGGTGGAGATCGTCAGCGGCATCACGACCGGCGACGCCGTGATCATCAATCCACCGGACACCATTGCTGCGGGAGATGTCGTGAACGTCTCGACATCATCCGCCGCCAGCAAAGCTGGCACGAAAAAATGAAGGGCGTTCTCACTTCAGTCGCGTTTGCCGGTTTGACCGCGCTCACGGCCTGTTCGTTTGCGCCGACCTACAAACGCCCCGACTTGCCTGCCTCCCCCGATGTCTACAAGGAAACCAACGGCTGGAAAGTGGCGCAGCCCGCGGACGACAGCCCGCGCGGTTCGTGGTGGACCGCTTTTGGCGACCCTCAGCTGAATGCGCTGGAGGATCGGGTTGCCGGCAGCAACCAGAACCTCAAGGCGGCCTATGCCCGCTTCGAACAGGCGCGCGCACAGGCTCGTCAGGCGCGTGCGGATTATTTTCCGACCATTGGTGTGGATGCGAACGCAACACGTCAGCGTCAATCCACGACCAAGGCCACCAGTCGCGCCGGCGCACCAACGGTCTACAACGACTACCTGCTCGATGCGGATTTGTCCTACGAGATCGATATCTGGGGCCGTGTTCGCAATGAAGCCGAAGCCGGAAAAGACTCCGCGCAGGCCAGCGCGGCAGACCTCGCCGAACTGGATCTTGCGACACACGCCGAACTGGCCATGGATTATTTCAGCCTGCGCGCAGATGACAGTACCCAGGCATTGCTGGATCAGGCGGTTGATGCTTACGGCAAGGCCCTGCAGCTGACGCAAAATCTTTATCGGGGTGGCGCGGCGTCTGCGGTGGATGTCGATCAGGCGCAGACGCAACTGCAAACCGCCAGGACGCAGGCCGCCGATACGCGGCTACGTCGCGCACAATTGGAACATGCCATCGCCGTGCTGATCGGCGTGCCGCCTTCACAATTCAGCCTGAAGCCGACGCCACTGACGGCAACACCACAACCGATGGACCCCGGCCTGCCTTCGAGCCTGCTGGAGCGCCGCCCGGATATCGCGGCCGCCGAGCGCCGCACCGCCGCCGCCAACGCCGAGATCGGCGTCGCCCGTGTCGCCTATTTTCCCGAGTTCAGCCTGGCCGCGGCTTTCGGTTTTGAAAGTGGCCAGTCTTCCAACTGGCTGACCGCCCCCAGCCGCCTGTGGTCGTTCGGCCCGTCCGCGCTCTTCACGGTCTTCGATGGCGGCCGCCGTGCCGCGCTCAGCGATCAGGCCCGCGCGGCCTACGACGAGGCCGTCGCAAATTACCGCCAGACCGTTCTCAACGCCTACCAGGAAGTCGAGGACAATCTCGCGGCGCTGCATCAACTCGAGCAGGAATCGGCGAGCCAGCAACTCGCGGTTGAGGCGTCACAGCGGACGCTGACGCAGGCCACCTACCGCTACAAGGGCGGCATCGCCACCTATCTCGAAGTGGTCTCCGCGCAAAACGCGGCACTGCAGGCGCAATTGTCGGCCGCCAATATTCTTGCCCGCCGCATGAATGCGGACGTCCTGTTGATCAAGGCACTGGGCGGCGGCTGGAGCAGCAGCCAACTCGATGGTGAAGCTCCTGCACCGGACAGCGTCACCGCCGAAAAAACAAAATGAAAGTCGCCCGGCACTGCATGCGGGACACTATCCGCGACGGCATCGTCTCGCGGATTCTCGATGGCGGTTATCCGCCCGGCATGCGCCTCAAGGAACTCGATCTGGCGCGTGAATTCAATGTCAGTCAGGCGCCCGTGCGCGAAGCCCTGCGCGAGCTTGAAACCCTGGGCCTGGTCAAAACCGAGCGATATCGCGGCACTCACGTGCACCCGCTCGATCTGGTGGAACTCAGGGAAGCTTATATTCTTCGCCTGATCATCGAGCAAGCCTCGGCGCGCGCCATCGACAAACCCAGCCCTGCGGATTTGAAAATCCTGCAAGACGAGCTCGATTTGATGTCGGCCGCAGCCACGCGGAAAAAACGCACCGACGACTACATGGAATCCGTGCTGCGTTTCCATCGAAAAATCGTCGAGATGTCGGGCAACCGGCTGTTTCTCGAAACATGGCAATCGATGGCCTGGGGGATTCGCGCCCGCATCATGGCCAAGCGCATCGGCCTGATCTGCACTTATACCCAGACCCGCGAAACCATCACCAAGGCCTTGTCTGCCGGCGAGGGTGAATTGGCGGCCACGCTGCTCGCCGAGATTACTCATAACCTGCTGCAGCGACTCGACCAGGTGATTGCCCGCGAGAGGCCGCAGGGCAATCAACCGGGCATACTCGCCAAATACCCTGAAAACTCACGCAGATAGGCCCACCGCGCCGCCGCATAATGGCTTCGGATCGTCCGTCCCGACCCTCGGCAATTAAATTTTTGCTTGCACGGATATCGCCGCTCCGCTAACCTTCGCGCCCTTCGGTTGCCAATTTAGGCGCGTAGCTCAGCTGGTTAGAGCACTTCCTTGACATGGAAGGGGTCGTTGGTTCGAGTCCAATCGCGCCTACCATTAGGCTGTTTAAGACGATGCATAGACGTACAGATAACCGCGCTAGTGCGCGGTTTTTTGTTGGCTTTTCACTTTTCATCGTCGACCCGCAATCAGCACATGAAACAGTCAATTTTTCGAGCGGCCTGATCCGAGCACGCCAAAATTATCCTGGAATTACCCGGCGTGTAATGCCAAACCTGCTGCGCTGAGCAGGAGCAAGTCCCGCCGAGGCAATGCCCGCATGCCTCGCTGTACATGCATATAACATACAGTCCGAGCCGTATGTAAAATACTCAAAAAGACCGGTTGTACTACCCTACGGACTGTAACTGGCCGGGAAGGTGCTGAACATGGATTTCAATTTCAGTGAAGAACAAGCGCTGTTGCGCGATACGCTCGCCAGCTATCTGGCCGATCACTATGACTTTGAAACCCGCCGTGCGGTCATCGCCACCGAATCCGGCTGGCGTCCGCAAGTCTGGCGGGCGCTAGCCAAAGACCTGGATCTTTTCGGTGCCGCTTTCCCGGAAACGCTGGGCGGCCTTGGCGGCAATGCCATCGAACACTCGATCGTGATGGAGGAGTTCGGCAAGGTGCTGGTGGTCGAACCCTATCTCGGCACGCTGGTGATTGGCGGCGGCCTGTTCAAGCACAGCGGCGGCGCGCTGGCCGTCGAATTCGTGCCACGCATCATCGCCGGCGAGGTGCTGCTCGCCTTTGCCCATGCCGAGCCGCAGGCGCGCTACAACCTCGTAGACCTCAAGACCACGGCGACGCACCGGAATGGCGACTACATCCTCAACGGCCGCAAGTCGGTGGTGATCGGCGCCCCCTGGGCCACGCACTTGATCGTCAGCGTCCGTAGCAATGGCGCCCAGCGCGATCGTGACGGCATCACCCTGTTACTGGTGGACAAGGGTGCAAAAGGCATTCGCACACAGAACTATCCGACGATCGATGGCGGCCGTGCCGCGGAAATTTTCTTCGACAACGTGATCGTGCCGGCCCGCCACGTGATTGGCGAAGCCGGCAAAGCGCTGCCATTGATCGAACGCGTCGTGGATGAAGCGATCTGCGCGCTCTGTGCGGAAGCTGTCGGCGGCATGCGCCGCATGCTGGCAGACACCGTCAACTACGCCAGCCAGCGCAAGCAGTTCGGCGTGCCCATCGCCAGCTTCCAGGTCTTGCAGCACCGAGTGGCGGACATGTTTACGGCACTCGAACAATCCGCCGCGCTGACCCAGGTGGCCACGATGAAGATCGAGGCATCTGCCGCAGAGCGTGCGCTCGCGGCGAGTGCGGCCAAGGTGCAGATCGGCAATGCCGGAAAATTCATCGGCCAGGCGGCGATTCAGATTCATGGCGGCATGGGAATCACCGAGGAACTGGCGCTGGGCCATTATTTCAAGCGCATCACCGCGATCGGCAACCAGTTCGGCTCGACCGATCACCACCTGCGGCATTATGCCGATCTGTCGCTGGCAACCGCTGCCTGAGGGGTTCACGATGAATTTGCAATTCTCGCAAGCAGAGTTGGAATTCCGCGACGAAGTACGCGCGTGGATCGGGCAGGCCTATGATGCCGAACTCAAGGCACTGATGGCGCAGTCCAAGAACGGCTATCTCGACAAGGCCGGCCAGACCCGCTGGCAGAAGAAATTATTCGAGCGCGGCTGGGTGGCCCCTGGCTGGCCGCAGGAATACGGCGGACCGGACTGGACACCGACCCAGCGCTACATCTTCCAATCCGAAATCGCCGCCGCCGGCTGTCCTCTGGTATCTCCCATGGGGCTGATGATGGTGGCCTACGTCATCATGAAATTCGGCAGCGAGACGCAGAAGAAAAAATTTCTACCGCCCATACTCGGCTCGGACGTTTTCTGGTGCCAGGGCTATTCCGAACCCGGCTCCGGCTCCGACCTTGCCTCGCTGCAGATGAGCGCGGTGCGCGACGGTGATCACTACGTGCTCAATGGTTCAAAAATCTGGACCACTCAGGCACAGTGGGCAGACTGGATTTTTTGTCTGGTGCGCACCAGTCGCGAAGCGCGCCAACAGAGCGGCATTTCGTTTTTGCTGATGGACATGCGTACCCCGGGCATCACTGTGCGACCACTGCCTTCGCTGGACGGACCGATGCCGGGCGAACAGGAAGTCAACCAGGTGTTCTTCGAGAACGTGCGCGTACCGCTGGAAAACCGCATCGGCGAGGAAGGCATGGGCTGGACCTACGCCAAGTACCTGTTGCAGTTCGAGCGTGGCGTCGCTTATGCCTCACTGCTGAAATCCTTGCTGGCGAAACTCCGGCACATCGCCGCACAGCAGCCGGCCGACAGCGGCGGACGCCTGCTCGACGAGCCGGACTTCCGGCGCCGTTATGCCGAACTGGCGATCCGGATCGACGCGCTCGACGCTACCGAGATGCGCTTCTTCTCCAGCGTGGAATCCGGCACGGCCATCGGCGCGATGTCGAGCCTGTTCAAGCTGGTCGGCACAGAGCTGCAACAGGCCATCAGCGAATTGTCCGTCGAAGCACTGGGTCATGATGCGCTGCCATTCGTGCAGGACACCTGGGCGGAAATACGCGGGCGTCCGAGCATCCCACGTCCCGGCCCGGACTACGCGGCGCCGGTCGCCCCACGCTACTTCAACTACCGCAAGACCTCGATTTACGCCGGCACCAATGAGATCCAGCGCAATATCCTGGCGCGGCATGTCCTTTCCGCAGGCTGATCAATCACGGATGAACGCACGAACTCTCTCTGCGGACGCAGCCGTCGTCGTGCATAAACTAGGACACGCGATCAGTTTGGCGGGTACGGTTTTCGGCCCGAAATCCGGGCGTCCGGTGCTGTTGCTCCACGGTGGCGGCCAGACCCGCCATGCCTGGGGCCGTACCGGAGAAACGCTCGGCCGCATGGGCTTCAGGGCCGAGGCCTACGATCTTCGCGGACACGGCGACAGCGAATGGGCCGTCAGTTACAACGCCGAGGATTTCGCCAACGATGTGCGGGAACTGGCCGCCCTGCAATCGCGACGGCCGGTGATTGTCGGCGCCTCGATGGGTGGCATTGCCGCGTTGCTGGCCAATGCAACCGATGCTGGCGAAATCTCCGAGGCCTTGGTGCTGGTGGATATCGCGCCGCGCATGAACGCTGTCGGCGTGGATCGCGTCCTCGGCTTCATGGCCGCGCACCCGCACGGTTTTGCCAGCCTGGATGAAGCCGCCGCCGCAGTCGCCGCCTATCAGCCGCAGCGCATTCAGAAAGGCGACGTCAGTGGGCTGCAAAAAAATCTGCGGCAACGCGCCGACGGGCGCTGGTACTGGCACTGGGATCCGGCCATGCTGGATTCATTCCGTGACGCACAGCAACTCAGCCAGGCTGAAGAAGGGCTGTACCGCGCTGCCGAGAAACTGACCCAGCCGGTACTGCTGGTCCGCGGTACGCTCAGCGATATTATCGACGACGGCATCACCCGCGAATTCCAGCAGCGCATCCCGCACGCACGGATCGCCGATGTCAGTGGTGCCGGCCACATGGTCGCCGGCGATCGCAACGATATATTCATGGAAGCGGTCACCGGCTTTCTCGCCAATCTTGCCAACCCTTCACACTCTCAACCACTCACCGGGTAGAACCAACATCATGGGACCATTGAAAGGCATCCGCATCCTCGAACTCGCCGGCATCGGCCCCGGCCCCTTCTGCGGCATGATGCTTGCGGACATGGGCGCCGAGGTGATTCGCATCGAACGTCCGGGCGGCAATCCCTCCGCCGCCGCTGGTCATGACGTGCTGTTCCGCAACCGACGCTCGCTGGCACTGGATCTCAAGAGTCCCGCAGGCGCCCAGGCACTACTGCGCATGTGCCAGCGCGCGGATGCCCTGTTCGAGGGATTCCGGCCCGGCGTGGCTGAGCGTCTCGGCGTCGGCCCCGAAGCCTGCATGGCCGTGAACCCGAAACTGGTTTATGGCCGCATGACCGGCTGGGGCCAGACCGGGCCGCTGGCGGAAACTGCCGGGCACGACATCAACTACATCGCCCTGTCGGGCGCATTGCACGCCATCGGCCGCCGTGGCGAGCGCCCGCTGCCGCCATTGAACCTGGTTGGCGACTTCGGCGGCGGCGGCATGATGATGGCGTTTGGCCTGGTCTGTGGCTTGCTCGAGGCCCGCAACTCCGGCCAGGGGCAGGTCATCGACAGTTCCATGGTCGAAGGCTCGGCGACGCTGATGGCGATGTTCTTCGATCTGCGCTCACGGGGCGCGTTCAACGATCAGCGTGGCACCAACCTGCTCGATACCGGCGCGCCGTTCTATGAAGTCTATGAAACACGCGACGGCCGCTATATCTCGATCGGCTCGATCGAGCCGCAGTTCTACGCTATTTTGGCAAAGCAATTAAATCTGGATGCGAAGATTTACGGCAACCAATTTGATTTCGCCCGCTGGCCTGAGCAGAAAGAAAAAATCGCCGGGCTGTTCAAGCAGAAAACACGCGACGAATGGTGTGCGATTTTTGAGGGCAGTGACGTCTGCTTCGCCCCGGTGTTGTCGATTGATGAAGCTCCGCAGCATCCGCACAACGTCGCACGCAACAGCTTCGTCAGCGTCGGCGGCAAGACGCAGCCTGCACCGATTCCACGTTTTTCACGCACTCCTGCGTCGGCGCCCGTGCCGGTGCGCAAGGTCGGCGCAGATACCCGCGAGGTATTGACGGATTTCGGATTCAGTTCGTCGGAAATCGACGGCCTGATTTCACAGAAAACCGCTGCGCAGGTTTGAGCTGCGCAGCGGGAATCCAAGGCGCTTCGACGCTTGCCGGGCTATCGAGTCGAGCGCTTCTGCACAGCGTCCGCAATCGCCATCGCAGTAATACTTTTCTAAGTGGGTTTGCCCTGCACAGATCGTAGTTGATAAACCCCGTGACTGGTCGCAACGACGATGCCGTCGGCGCCTCGCAGTTCACCTCTGAGGACGAACTCCGCCTTGCCCTTGCTGACTGCTTCCATGGAAAGCGCGGCGATCTGGCTTTCGCTCATGCCGAGTTCGATGCTCACATCGCTTTTTGCCGGCTTGAGAAAATTCATGTCCAGCGATTTGACGATCGGGAAGAATTTTGTCGCATCAAAACTGGAGAGAAACAGTGCGCCTCCGGGAATTTCCGCGAGTGTGAACAATGCTCCGGCATACATGGTGCCAATGTGGTTGCCGTTACCGGCGAATGGCATCAGACATTTGACATGTCCGCGTTGCAGTTCCTGCACCTTGAGGCCGCTGTTGGCCACAAACTTGATGCCGCTTTCCAGCATTTTTTTCGCCAGTTCCAGATCCATCGATGTCCCCGCTCTCTTTTCAGGATAAATCGTTGAGTTTAAATACTGGCAGGGCCAGTCAGATGACTCAGTCGGACAATTCATTGATAATTTCGGACGAGTCCACGTCAAACCTGAACTATGCCGGATTGGAGCATACGCCGCGGCACTGCCAGCGCACGCCATCTGATGCGTGTCGCACAGGAATATGGCTTGGCCTCTGCGCTGTGCCTCACCGGCACCGGCCTCGACGAAGCCACCCTCAACGAGGTAGAAACCGAAATTACAGCCGAACAGGAATTGCGGCTGATTCGCAACGTCGTGAATGCCTTACCCAAGACCGAAGGACTCGCCCTTGAAGCCGGCAAGCGCTATCAACTCACCGACTTCGGCATCTGGGGCTATGCCTTGTTCAGTAGCCGCAATCTGCGCGAAGCCCTGCGCCTGGCACTGCGCTACCTCGATCTGAGTTTCATTTTCGGCGAATTGATTTTTGAAGAATCCGCAAGCAGCGCCCGTCTGCATTTCGACTACAGCATGATTCCGGCGGATATCCGTCAATTTCTGATTGAGCGCGACCTCATCGCTATTCAGGTTGTGGCACGGCTGGTGTTCCCGAAGTCGCAACCCCTCATCGGCATGGAATTCGGTTTCCCGAAACCGGTCTATGCAGACCGTTTAGCCAAGTCTCTTGGATTCATGCCCAAGTTCGGCACCAAGGACACCCGCTGCGTGTTCAACCTCGACGTGCTAGATCAGCCACTGCCGCAAGCCAACACGGCGACCGCGCGGATGTGCGAGATCGAATGTCAAAAGCTGCTGACACGCCGCCGCGCACGTTCCGGAGTTTCCGCAAAGGTACGGGATATCATCCTGCGTCAACCGGCACGCACCGTCAACATGGAGACGGTCGCCGCCGAGTTATGTTTGACTGCGCGCACTCTGCGCCGCCATCTCGCCGATGAAGGCAGCAGTTTTCGCGGACTGCGCGACGAGGTCTTGCAAATGCTGGCGGAAGAGTTGATCGACACCGCGCACATGAAGCTGTCCGAAGTAGCGGAGCGTCTCGGTTATGCCGACGCGGCCGCCTTCAGCCACGCGTTCAAGCGCTGGCGCGGCGTAACCCCCGGCGCCACACGCATCAACTGAGGCAACACTGAATAAGCTACTGCGCTCGGTCCCTCGCACGAGGGCGGTGCTCGGAATCTTCACATGGCAATTTGTATGCTCCGGTTCCTGCGCTCCGTCCTCGCACAACCTGCCTTCGCTCGTAACGCTTATTCAGCGTTGCCCTAATCAGCGCCTCACTCCCAGATCAGGTCCTGTTGTTTCTCGCGCCAACCAGCGGCCTGCGGCAGATAGCGCTCTTCGATGATGCTGCGCTTGATCTTCATGGTCGGCGTCAGATACCCGCTCTCGATGGTCCACTGATCCTTGACCACGACGACATAGTCGAGGCGCTCGTGATCTTCCAGGGTGGCGTTCACCCGATTCAGCAGACCCTGGAACTCACCATTCAGCGTCTCGCGCCGCAGCGTCCCGAGTTTCAGCTCCTGCAATGCATCCGGCGACAGCATCAGCAAACCGAACGGTTGTGGCTCGGTCGGGCCGGTGACGCAGACCGCCTCGATCTTGGGATGATTGTTGAGCTTGTTCTCGATCGGCACCGGCGCGACATACTTGCCCTTGCTGGTCTTGAACAACTCCTTGACGCGGCCGGTGATGCGCAGCCGTCCCTGCGCATCGATCTCGCCGCGATCGCCGGTCTTGAAATAGCCGTCGGCGGTCGTCTCTTCGGCGGTTTTTTCCGGCATCTTGTAGTAACCCAGCATCTGGCCCGGACTCTTCACCAGCACTTCGCCATTGTCGCCGATGCGGCACTGCACCCCTGGAACCGTCGTGCCGACATACCCCGGCCTGACCTCGCCGGGCCTGCAGGAATGGGACGTCGCACAATTCTCGGTCATGCCGAAAACTTCCAGCAGCTCGAGTCCCAGCCGGCGGTACCAGGCAATGATGTTGGCTGGCAGTGGCGCGGCGCCGGTCAGCGCGACACGGACATGATTCATGCCCATTTCGGTGAGGATTTTCTTCTTGACGATACCGGAGATGACCGGCAGCGCGAACAGCAGCTTCTGCTTCTTCGGCGGCAGCTTGTTGTTGATCGCCAGATAGAACTTGGTCCAGAGACGCGGTACCGAAAAAAAGATCGTCGGCTTCGCGCGTTTCAGATCCTGCTGAAAAGTTTCGAGCCCTTCGGCGAAATAAATGCGAAAGCCGAACATCATGGATGGTACTTCCACCGCGGCGCGCTCGGCGATATGCGACAGAGGCAGATAGGACAACATTCGATCCTGCGGCGTCACCCGCCACATCTCCTCGGCGGTGCGGCAGGGCGCGGTGATCGAATGGAAACTGTGCATCACGCCCTTCGGCCTGCCGGTGCTGCCGGAGGTATACACGATGGTGGCCAGCTCGTCCGCGCCGCGCGGGTCGATCCGCTTGATCGGCGCTTGCGCAGCAATCAGATCGTGCCACTGTGGAATCTCCTTGAGGGGCGACATCGGCAGGCCGATCATGGGCAGATTCTTGGGAATGGCGCGCTGCACGTCGTTCCAGGTGTCGGTCTTGCCATCGAGCTTGCCGAGGAACAGCAGCCTGGCTTCGCTATGTTCAAAAATGAATTGCGCGGTCTCCGCGTTGAGCGTGGGATAGAGCGGCACGGTGACATGACCGGCCATCCAGATGGCCAGATCGGCGATGATCCAATGGGCGCTATTCTTGCCCAGAATGGCGATATTGCTGCGCGGTGGCAGCCCCAGGGTTTGCAGGTGCGCCGCCATGCGCCGGGCCTGATCGCCCACCTGCGCCCAGGTCAGATCCTCCACCCGGCCGCCGGGATAAGGCTGAGTCATGTAAATCGCATCGGGATTGGTTTTTTCCCATTGCAGAAAACCATCCAGCGGCGTTCTTTTTGCAGATTCTGCGTTCATATCCCTCTCACCTGTCGTGGTCGATGTGGGTCTTCGCCAATCCCGGATTTAGATGGCGGAACACTCCAAGCCGGCGTATTGACTACAATTCGCCACCCTGCGCTCGCATGCAGCCTACGTCAAAATTGCCGTGCAGCTGAATGTGACAAAAGGACAATTCATTGAGAATTCCGGGTGAATCGCAAAAACCGCTGATCCGCGGACACTATATTAGCCTGTCGCCCCCACCTCTCGATCTCCTGTGCTGTTGCCGCACCCTGAACAAATCGACCGAAAATGTCTATAGTGCGAACCCGCAGGGGGAGCCCCGGAACATGATTGCCGACCCTGCACCGACCCGCACGCTTTCACACAGGCCCCGGCCACCAAGCCTGCGAACCGGACACCCTGCATTTTTCTCCAGTCAAACAGCAAGCCACACCGATCTGAGGACCCCATGAGCGAAACCACACCCGCCGCTACCGGCCCCAAGCCCAAGAAATCCGTCGCCCTGTCCGGCGTCGCCGCCGGCAATACGGCGCTGTGCAGCGTGGGCCGCAGCGGTAATGATCTGCACTACCGTGGCTACGACATCCTCGATGTCGCCGATCAGTGCGAGTTTGAAGAAATTGCGCACCTGCTGGTGCATGGCAAATTGCCGACCAAACCTGAACTGACCGCCTACAAGGCCAAACTCAGATCTCTGCGCGGCCTGCCGGCCAGCGTCAAGGCCGCGCTGGAAGCGCTGCCGGCTGCCTCGCACCCGATGGATGTGATGCGTACCGGCGTTTCCGCGCTGGGCTGCGCACTGCCGGAGAAAGACGACCACAACCACCCGGGCGCGCGCGACATCGCCGACAAGCTGCTCGCCAGCCTCGGCTCGATGCTGCTGTACTGGTACCACTACGCGGTCAACGGCAACCTCATCGAGGTCGAAACCGACGACGACTCCATCGGCGGCCACTTCCTGCACCTGCTGCACGGCAAGGCCCCGCGCAACTCCTGGGTCAAGGCCATGCACACCAGCCTGATCCTCTACGCCGAACACGAATTCAACGCTTCGACCTTCACCTGCCGCGTCATCGCCGGCACCGGTTCGGACATGCATTCCTGCATCACCGGCGGCATTGGCGCATTGCGCGGCCCCAAGCATGGCGGCGCCAACGAAGTCGCATTTGAAATCCAGAAGCGATACGACACGCCGGATGAGGCCGAGGCCGACATCGTGCAGCGCGTCGCCAACAAGGAAGTCGTGATCGGCTTCGGCCATCCGGTTTACACGATTTCCGATCCGCGCAACAAGGTGATCAAGGAAGTCGCGCGCCAACTCTCCGAAGAACAGAACAGCAGCAAGATGTTTGATATCGCAGAGCGTCTGGAAACGGTGATGTGGCGGGAAAAGAAAATGTTCCCGAATCTTGACTGGTTCAGCGCGGTGTCGTATCACATGATGGGCGTGCCGACGGCAATGTTCACGCCCTTGTTCGTGATCGCGCGCACCTCCGGCTGGTCGGCCCACGTCATCGAGCAGCGCATCGACAAGAAGATCATCCGCCCCTCGGCCAACTACACCGGCCCGGAAGACCTCAAGTTCGTGCCGATCGACCAGCGCTGATCGAGCCTCGACCATATTTTTCTTGAATTTTCCGCCCACACTTAAAGCCTGCCAATCATGAACACCGCACACCGCAAGAACCTGCCGGGCACCCCACTGGATTATTTCGACGCCCGCGAGGTCGTCGATGCCATTCAATCCGGCGCCTGGGCCAAGCTGCCGTACACCGCCCGCGTGCACGCCGAGAACATCGTGCGCAAAGCCGAACCGGAGCGCATCAACGCGTATCTGTCGCAGCTGATCGAGCGCAAGCGCGATCTGGATTTTCCGTGGTTCCCGGCGCGCGTGGTGTGCCATGACATCCTCGGCCAGACCGCGCTGGTGGATCTCGCCGGACTGCGCGATGCGATCGCCGACCAGGGCGGCGATCCGGCACTGGTCAATCCGGTGGTGCCGGTGCAGCTGATCGTCGATCACTCGCTGGCGGTGGAGCACGCCGGCTTCGAGAAGGATGCGTTCGCCAAGAACCGTGCGATCGAAGACCGCCGCAACGACGATCGCTTCCACTTCATCGACTGGACCAAGCTCGCGTTCAAGAACATAGACGTGATTCCGCCGGGCAACGGCATCATGCACCAGATCAATCTGGAGCGGATGTCGCCGGTGATCTACGTCAAGGACGGCGTGGCATTCCCGGACACCTGTGTCGGCACCGACTCGCATACGCCGCACGTCGATGCGCTGGGCGTGATCGCAATCGGCGTCGGCGGCCTTGAGGCCGAGAACGTCATGCTCGGCCGCGCCTCATGGATGCGCCTGCCCGACATCGTCGGCGTCGAACTCAGCGGCAAGCCGCAGCCGGGCATCACCGCCACCGACGTCGTGCTGGCGC
>JBOICJ010000007.1:0-4361 GCA_050740035.1 Stenotrophobium sp.
TTGAGCGGATTCCACGGCTGCACGCGCTTGAACTCGATCGCCAGTTCGCGCAGCAGCGCGCTGCGCACGTGCTCGGGAATCGGGCCGGCCTGTTCCAGCCATTGCTGGTTCAGCTGGTCCTGCGTCAGCAGGTCTTCCGGTGGCGGCACGTCGGGCATCTTGATCTGATGCTCAAGACCGCTTTCCTCCTTCTGGAAAGAAGCCATCATCGTCAGGATCGGCTGGCCGAACTGGATCGCCTGCACGCGTCGCGTGGTGAAGCTGCGGCCGTCGCGCACGCGATCCACTTCGTAGACGATCGGCGCGGCCATGTCGCCGGGGCGCAGGAAATACGCGTGCAGCGAGTGCGGCACGCCGATCTCGACGGTGCGGCTGGCGGCGACCAGCGCCTGGCCGATGACCTGGCCGCCGAACACGCTGCGGCCGCCGAGGTCGCGCGAAGGGCCGCGGAACAGGTTGACTTCCAGCGTTTCCAGGTCCAGCAGGGAGATCAGATCTTGCAGTTGACGGTTCATGGCGGCGGCACACCCGATAATTTGGCGCACATGCTACAGCGCCGCGCCCGCCTGTGACAGAATCCGCGCCCTTGAAAGCGACTCCGAAGCCCATGAACTGCCGTCCCGGTTGCGCTGCCTGCTGCATCGCGCCGTCGATTTCCTCGCCGATTCCCGGCATGCCATGGGGCAAGGCGGCAGGGCAGCGCTGCGTACAGTTGGACCAGGATAACGCTTGCCGGATTTTCGGCGACCCGCGCCGCCCCGCGGTATGCATCAGCCTGATGCCGGAGCCGGCGATGTGCGGCACGACGCGCGAGCATGCGCTGCGATTTCTTGCGGCGCTGGAGCGCCAGACCACGCCGCATTGACCGCGGACAGTGGCCCGTCTAGTGTTGCCATCACGAGGACGATATGCCGCAACCGCAAACCCGCTATGCCCGCGCCGGCGAGTCCTATATCGCCTATCAGGTCGTGGGCGAAGGCCCGATCGACCTAATCTACGCTGGCGGCCTGATTACCAATGTCGATCTGAGCTGGGATTTTCCCGAAGCCGAGCGCTTTCTGATGCGGCTGGCCTCGTTCAGCCGGCTGATTCTGTTCGATCGCCGTGGCTCGGGTTTGTCCGACCGTCCGCCCAATTGCCGCATGCCGACCGCCGAGGACTGGGCCGAAGACCTGCGCGTAGTGATGGAGACGGTCGGGTCGAGTCAGGCGGCGATTTTTGCCGAGCGCGACGCCGGCCCGGTGGCGATGATTTTCGCCGCCAATCATCCGGAAAAAGTCTCGGCGTTGATCCTCGCCAATACCACCGCGCGGTATGCCAGCGAGCCGGATTATCCCTGCGGACAACCGCCGGAGCTTGCCGAACAGCTGTACGGCACCATCCTCGAACACTGGGGCACCGATCGCATGGCCGCGCTGGCGGTGCCGAGCCGCGCCAGCGACGAGAATTTTGCGCGCGCGTCGGCGCGGTTCCAGCGCTCGGCGGCGACGCCACGGGTGGCGGCTGAAGGCTGGCGCTATTACTCGACGGTGGACGTGCGCGATCTGCTCGCCGACATCCGCTGCCCGACGCTGGTGATGCACCGCAGCCGCTATCCGTTTCTAAATCCCGGCCATGCGGCGTATCTGCAAAATCATATCGCCGGTGCGCGCGGCGTGGGCGTCGAAGGCGAGGACGTCTATTTCGCCTATGACCGTGCGGATGAATCGCTCGGCCACATCGAGGAATTCCTCACCGGTTCGCGCGAACAGACTTATGCCGAGCAGGTACTGCTGACGGTGCTGTTCGTGGATATCTCCGGCTCCACCGAGCTGGCGGCGCGGATCGGCGACAGCGCCTGGCGCGACCTGCTCGAACGCTTCCACGGCGAGAGCCGCAAGCAGTTGCAGCGCTTCCATGGCCGTGAAGTCGATACCAGCGGCGACGGCTTCTTCGCTACGTTCGACAACCCTTCGCGCGCCTTGCGCTGCGCCGTGTCGATCCGCGAGGAAGCGCTGGCGCTGGGCCTGACCGTGCGCGCCGGACTGCACGCCGGCGAATGCGAACTGGCCGGCGCGGCCGTGCGCGGCCTGACGGTGCACATCGGTGCGCGTGTGTTGGCCGAGGCCCGGCCGGGCGAAGTCTGGCTGTCGCGCACGATCCGCGATCTGGTGGTCGGCACCGACTGCGAGTTCAAGGACGAAGGCTCGCATGAACTCAAAGGCGTGCCCGGGCACAAGTGGCGGCTGTATTCGCTCGATTCGATGAAGGGCGCCGGCCGCGAACGCGAGCGCGAGCCGCGTGAACGGCGCTTGCGGCGCACCACCTGATACAGCGGATGCCACTGGCAAAACGCGGGTTGCGGTCGGCCCGCCAGAGTATGATTTCATCACATGGCCGGACTGACAAAAAGAAAACCAACGATGCCTCCCCGGAATCGGCCGCCGGCCTCGGCGGAGGCGTCCGGCGTGCAGCGTTTTTCGCTGCAAAATTTATCCATCACCACCAAGTTGACCGCGATCATCATCAGTCTGGTGGTGGTGACGATGGGTTTGCTGTTGACGGTGGTGGTGACTTCGAATATCACCTCGGGGGTCCGCGCCTACGTCGGTGGCGAAGGCTTGTATTCCAAAGGACAGAAGGACGCGGTGTTTTATCTGTTGCGCTATCTGGGGAGTCGGGCCGATCGGGATTACCGCAATTACCTGACCGCGCTGGCCGTGCCCTTGGGCGACCATCAGGCCAGGATCGAGTTGCAGAAACCGCAGTTTGACCGCCAGATCGTGGCGCGCGGATTCATTCAGGGCGGCAATGCCGCAGTCGATGTGCCAAACATGATTTTCATGTTTCGCTGGTTTCACGATGTGAGTTACATGAGTGCCGCGATCGAGGCCTGGACCAACGCCGATGCCCAGGTTGCCGCATTGGCGCGCTGTGGCGAGGAGATTCGCCAGGCGATTGTGAGTGGCCGCCTGACGCCGGCGCTGGCGCTCAACTATTACCGGGAGATCGATCGCATCAACAGCGCGATAACGCCGCTGGAGCGCGCGTTTTCCGAAGTGCTGGGCAAGGGCGCGCGCCAGATCAGCCACCTGCTCAACTGGCTTATTTTCCTGATGGCCTTCGTCCTGCTTGGCGGCGGGCTGTTCGTGACCTGGCGGATTTCCCGCGAGCTGCGTATCGGCATCCTCAATCTGCGTACGGCGGCCAAGAAGGTCGCGGCCGGCGATCTCGATCATCACGTCGAGATGCGTTCGCATGATGAACTGGGCGATCTCGCGGTTGATTTCAACAACATGATCGAGCATCGCCGGGGCACCGAAGAAGAACTGCGCGAAGCTATGGAGTTCCGCGAAAAAATCATGCAGAGCGCGACCAACGCAATCTACGCGATCGATATCGACGGCGCCTTTGTCGTGGTCAACCGACGCACCTGCATCCTGACCGGTTATTCCGAGTCGGAACTGGTGGGGATGAAATTCGATGTCCTGTTCCCGGCCGAGCGCGTCGATGAGATCCGACGGCTGTTCGAGAAACTGATTGAAACCGGTGTTTCGATCGAGAACCACGAGACGCCGCTGATTCGCAAAGACCAGCAACTGGTGTTGATTTCATTCAGCAGCGCGGTGATCCACAAGGATCGCGAGGCGGTCGTGGTGGTGGGTGCCGCAGAAGACATTACCGAACGCAAGATGCACGAAGCGCGGTTGGCGCATCTGGCCAATTACGATTCGCTGACGGATCTACCGAATCGCAATCTGCTCGGTGACCGGATCACGCAAGCGCTGGCGCGTGCGGCGCGCACCGGCAAAGCGCTGGCCCTGGTCTATCTGGATCTGGATGGCTTCAAGTTCGTCAACGACAGTTACGGACACACGCTGGGCGATGGCTTGCTCAAGATCGTGGCGGCCATGCTCGAACAGGAGGTCCGCGACGGCGACACCGTGGCCCGGCTCGGCGGCGACGAGTTCGTGATCCTGCTCGATGAAGTCGAGGACCGGCAGGAGGTAATGGACGTCGGCAACCGCCTGCTACACGCATTCTCGCAGCCGATTGCGATTGCGGGGCACAATTTTCACGTCACCGCCAGCATCGGCGTGAGTGTCTACCCGGAGGATGGGCAGAGCCAGGAAACGCTGCTGCAATACGCCGATATTGCGATGTATACGGCGAAGAATTCCGGCCGTAACTGCATGCGGTTCTTCAACGCCGAAATGGCACACAAGGCCGAACGCCGCGTCGAAATGGAGTCGGCGATGCACGCGGCCTTGGCCAATGGCGAATTTGAATTGCACTATCAGCCGCAGTGCGACGTCAGGACCGGCAGAATAGATTGCGCGGAAGCACTGATCCGCTGGCATCACCCGCGCTACGGCTTGATC
>JBOICJ010000008.1:0-29198 GCA_050740035.1 Stenotrophobium sp.
CCTTGTAGGAAGTCTCGCAGACCTCGTCGGACTCGAAGAACAGCATCTGCGCCACGCCTTCGTCGGCGTAGATCTTCGCAGGCAGCGTGGTGGTGTTGGAGAACTCCAGGGTCACGTGCCCTTCCCATTCCGGCTCCAGCGGCGTCACGTTGACGATGATGCCGCAGCGCGCGTAGGTACTCTTGCCGAGGCAGATCGTCAGCACCGAACGCGGGATGCGGAAATATTCCACCGTGCGTGCCAGCGCGAAGGAGTTGGGCGGAATCACGCAGCAGTCGCCCTTGAAATCGACAAAACTGCGCGCATCGAAATTCTTCGGATCGACGATGGTGGAATTGATATTGGTGAAGATCTTGAACTCGTCGGCACAGCGCACGTCATAGCCGTAGCTGGAAGTGCCATAGGACACGATCTTGCCGCCATCGTTCTGCCTGACCTGACCGGCCTCAAACGGTTCGATCATGCCTTGCTGCGCCATGCGGCGGATCCACTTGTCGGCCTTGATGCTCATACTTTTAGTCTTCTGTAATTTCAATATTGGGAAATGCCGCGGTGTTGCTGCCGTAGGCCAACCGCGCCGCAGCCTTGCGCGCGATCTCGCGATAACGCAGGGCAAGGTCCGAATCCGGTGAAGCCACCACCGTCGGATTGCCGCCGTCGGCCTGTTCGCGAATGCGGATATCCAGCGGCAACTGGCCCAGCAATTCGACGCCGTATTGCGCCGCCAGCCGCTCACCGCCGCCGGCGCCGAAGATCGCCTCTTCGTGCCCGCAGTTCGTGCAGACGTGGGTGCTCATGTTCTCGACCACACCGAGCACGCTGACTTCAACTTTCTGGAACATCGCCAGACCTTTGCGCGCATCCAGCAGCGCGATGTCCTGCGGCGTGGTCACGATCACCGCACCGCTGATTGGCACCCGCTGCGACAGCGTCAACTGGATGTCGCCGGTGCCCGGCGGCAAATCGACCACCAGGTAGTCCAGGTCGTTCCAGTCGGTTTCGCCCAGCAGCTGCGACAGCGCCTGCGTCACCATCGGGCCGCGCCAGATCATCGGCTTCTCGGCGTCGATCAGAAAGCCGATGCTCATCGCCTGCAAGCCGTGGGCGATGACCGGGTGCATGCGCTTGCCGTCCGGCGAAGTCGGGCGCGCATGCTCCACACCCAGCATGCGCGGCTGGCTCGGGCCGTAGATGTCGGCGTCGAGCATGCCGACTTTTGCGCCTTCGGCCTGCAATGCCAGCGCCAGATTGACGGCAATGGTGGATTTGCCGACGCCGCCCTTGCCGCTGGCGACGGCGATGATGTTACGAATCTGCGGGTAAGGCTGGAGATTTTTTTGCACCGCGTGGGAGCGGATGCACCAGCTCACCTTCACCTCGACTTCGCTCGAGAGCGATTCGCGCAGGTGCTGCCGCAGCCTGGCTTTGAGCGTTTCCGCATAGCCGGCCGCCGGGAACCCCAGCTCGACCTCGACGACCGGCTTGCCGATCCATCTGAGTTCGGTCGCCTTGACCGCCTCGGCCGCGATCAGGCCGCGCCCGATCAGCGGATCGACATAGGCATCCAATGCAGCCAGCAGGGCTTCGCGGGTCAGTGACATGGGTTATTCTGGGTTGAAAAGCGCGCGTATTGTCCAGCATGACGGCGCCCTTGAACACCCCGCCCCGACGGTTCCGACATGAGCACACCCGGCAGCTTCTTCTGGCATGACTACGAGACCTTTGGCGCCGACCCGGCGCGCGACCGGCCGGCGCAGTTCGCGGCTCGCCGCACCAATGCCGAACTGGAACCGGTCGGCGAGCCGTTAGTGCTCTACTGCCAGCCTGCGGTGGACGTTCTGCCGCATCCGGATGCCTGCCTGCTGACTGGCATCACCCCGCAGATCGCGCAGAGCGAGGGCATCTCCGAACCGGAATTCGCCCGGCAGATCAACGCGGCGTTTTCCGTGCCCGGCACCTGCGGCGTGGGCTACAACTCGATCCGCTTTGACGACGAGGTCACGCGCAACCTGCTGTATCGCAATTTTTACGAGCCTTATACCCGCGAGTGGTTCGGCGGCAACTCGCGTTGGGATCTGATCGACGTGATGCGGCTGTGGCATGCGCTGCGCCCCGAGGGACTGGAGTGGCCCAGACGCGAAGACGGCGCCACCAGTTTCAAGTTGCAACACCTGAGTGCCGCCAACGGCATCGCCCACGCCCAGGCGCACGAAGCACTGTCCGATGTCGATGCCACCATCGGCCTGGCGCGGCGCCTGCGGCAAGCGCAGCCACGGTTGTTCGAACATGCGCTGAAACTGCGCGACAAGAAATTCGCCGCGACGCTGCTCAACCTGCGCGAGATGACGCCGCTGCTGCATGTGTCATCGAAAATCCCGGCAACGCGCGGCTGCATCGCGGTGATCGCACCGCTGGCGCTGCATCCCAAAAACAACAACCAGGTCATCGTCTACGACCTCAGCCACGATCCGGCCGAGTTGCTGGAACTGGACACCGAAGAACTCTACGACCGCGTTTTCACCGCCGAAGCCGATCTGCCCGAAGGCCTGACGCGCATCCCGCTCAAAGGCGTGCACCTGAACAAGAGCCCGATGCTGGCGCCGCTGTCGACACTGAACCCGCAACAGGCCGAGCGCTGGAACATTGACCTGGCTCGCTGTCAGGAACATCGCGCGTTACTACTGAATGTGCGCGAAGCACTGGCCGAAAAAGTGCGCGCCGTATTCACCGCACCGGAATACGACGAACGCGATGCCGAGCTCTCGCTCTACGCCGGCTTTCTGCCGGACGCCGATAAGCCGCGCCTGCAGCGCGTGCGCGAAGCTGCGCCGGAGTCGCTGGCACGGTTCGAGGGACTCTTCAGCGACGCACGCTACAACGAACTGCTGTTCCGCTACCGCGCACGCCATTACCCGCAGACGCTGGATGAGGCGGGGCAAACGCGATGGCGCGAGTTCGTGGTCCGCAAACTGGAATTCGATACCGGCACCGCCAGCCTGACGCTGGAACAGTACCAGGATTTGCTGGCGCAATATCTGGCTAGCGCTACCACTCCGGCGCAACGCCAGATTCTCGACGCACTGGTGGCGTGGCCGGAAGCCTCCGGCCTGATGCAATTGCTACGACACCAGGATTAATAAACGCCATGTAGGAGCGCCTCTCAGGCGCGACAAAAAAGCTTGCGCCTGAGAGGCGCTCCTACAAGTATTGCGGACTCTTTCCGGATCACAGGGCCGAATCTCTCAGACGCATGCAGCCCGCATGTCATAATTTGCACCCCTTTGCCCCTGTACCTGCCATGACGCGCCCGGATCCACGACGCCTCCTCGTCACCAACGCCCTGCCCTACGCCAATGGCCCGATTCACCTCGGTCACATGGTCGGCCATGTCCAGGCCGACATCTGGGTGCGGTTCCAACGCATGCAGGGACACGAGGTGCACTACGTCTGCGCCGACGACGCGCACGGCACGCCAATCATGCTGGCGGCGGAAAAAGCGGGCGTCAGCCCCGAAGCGTTTATTGCCAATATCCAGACCGCGCACGAAGCCGACTTCCGCGATTTCGGCGTGCATTACGACCACTACCACAGCACGCACTCCGACGAGAACCGCACGCTGTCGGAATCGATCTACAAGCAGCTGAAACAGGGCGGCTTCATCGCCAGCCGCAGCATCCAGCAACTCTACGATCCGGTGAAGCAGATGTTCCTGCCGGACCGTTACATCAAGGGCGAGTGCCCCAAGTGCGGCACGCCCGACCAGTACGGCGACAACTGCGAGAACTGCGGCGCGGCGTATTCGCCGACCGACCTGAAGAACCCGCGCTCGGTGGTCTCCGGCGCCACACCGGTGATGAAAGACTCCGAGCATTACTTCTTTGAACTTGGAAAATTCCAGAGCTTCTTAGAAGGCTGGCTCGAAGGCGACGTCGCCCACCCGGCGGTCAAGGCCAAACTCAAGGAATGGTTCGCCGCCGGACTCAAGGACTGGGACATCTCGCGCGATGCGCCCTACTTCGGCTTCGCGATTCCCGACGCGCCGGGCAAATTCTTCTACGTTTGGCTCGACGCGCCGATCGGCTACATGGCGAGCTTCACCGCCTACTGCGAAAAAATCGGCAGACCAGAAATCTTTGGGCAGTTCTGGAATGCCGTTTCGGGCGTTGTGAGCGAAGGGAGTTCGCAGACCGCCGGAGCACAGGGAGCGGAGTTGGCTCGAGCCAATGAGCATTCCGAGCACCGCCGGGATGCGAAATCCCGAGCGCAGCAGCCCGAAACCGAGCTGCACCACTTCATCGGCAAGGACATCATCAATTTCCACGGCCTGTTCTGGCCGGCGATGCTGCAAGGCTCCGGGTATCGCGCACCGACGCGGCTGCACGTCAACGGCTACCTCACCGTCAAGGGCGCGAAAATGTCGAAGAGTCGCGGCACCTTCATCAAGGCGCGGACTTATCTCAATCATCTGAACCCGGAAGACCTGCGCTACTACTTCGCGGCGAAGGTCGGCGCGGGCGTGGATGATCTTGATCTGAATCTCGAAGACTTCGCCGCGCGCATCAACAGCGATCTGGTCGGCAAGTACGTCAACATCGCCAGCCGCTGCGCCGGCTTCATCGAAAAACTGTTCGGCGGCCATCTTGCCGTGGCAATGCACGACCGCACCCTGTTCGAGGATTTCGCCGGTGAGGCGGAAAATCTGCGCGGTCTGTTCGAGGCCGGGGATTATTCCGCCGCCCTGCGCGAGATCATGCTGATGGCCGACGACGCCAACGCCGAAATCCAGAAGCTGGCGCCGTGGACGCTGGCCAAAGACGCAACGCAACGCGAACACCTGCACCAAGCGTGCACCACGTTTCTCAATTTGTTCCGCCAACTGACGATCTACCTGAAGCCGGTACTGCCCGGCATTGCTGCGCAGGTCGAACATTTCTTCAATGTGCCGGCGCTGCAATGGACCGACGTCCACAAGCCGCTGCTGGGCCATGAGATTCGCCCTTACGCCGCGCTCATCACCCGCATCGATCCAAAATCCACCGCCGCAATGTTGGCCGAAGAAGCGGCGAGTACGCCGCAGGAGAAAAAAACCGTGACTACCGAAGCCGCCACCAAGCCCACTACCACCCCCTCTCCCCAGCCCTCTCCCGCCAGGGGAGAGGGAGAACAGCGCATCTCCATCGATGACTTCGCCAAGATCGACCTGCGCGTCGCGCGCATCGCCAACGCCGAACACGTCGAGGGCGCGGACAAACTGCTGCGGCTGACGCTGGACCTCGGCGATCTCGGCACGCGCCAGGTATTCGCCGGCATCAAATCCGCCTACGCGCCGGAGATGCTGGTCGGCCGCCTCACGGTGATGGTCGCCAACCTCGCGCCGCGCAAGATGAAGTTCGGCATCAGCGAGGGCATGGTGCTGGCGGCCAGCGGCGACGCCGGTGGGCCGTTCCTGCTCTCGCCCGACAGCGGCGCGCAGCCGGGCATGAAGATCAAGTGACGCGCAACGCCAATTTTTGCGTCACCCGCTCGGCCGATTTGCCGCATGAAGATTGTTATATATTATAGTATAATTAATTTATATGTTAATAATTATTAACATATTGCTCTGCGGAAACACCGAGAGCGGGTGGCCGTCGTGACGGCAGCAGCGGCGCTTGCCGAGCGCATCGACGCACTGCTGCCGCAGACCCAGTGCACGCAATGCGGCTACGCCGGCTGCAAGCCTTACGCGGTTGCCATTGCCGCGGGCGAGGCCGGCATCAACCAGTGTCCGCCCGGCGGCGATGAGGGCGTGCGCGCGCTGGCGGCGCTGCTGCATCGCGCGCCCTCGCCGATCGATCCTGCGAACGGCGTTGCCAAGACGTGCTCGACCGTGGCGGTCATCGACGAGGCGGTCTGCATCGGCTGCACGCTGTGCATCCAGGCCTGCCCGGTCGACGCCATCGTCGGCGCCAATCAGCTCATGCACACCGTCATCGCCGGCGAATGCAGCGGCTGCGAGCTGTGCCTGCCACCGTGTCCGGTGGATTGCATTCGCATGGAACCGGTGCCGGAAGCCGACGACCTTTACCGCAAACCACTGGCGGCGCACCGCGTGCAATCGGCGGCTTGGCGCACGCGCTTCGATGCGCGCACGCTGCGGCTGCAACGCGACAAACAGCGCCGCGCCGACGAGCACGCGCGCAAAAAAGCGCTGCTGAAGCCGCGCGCTCCCTCATCCGGCCCCGGCGCCGCACCCACGGCGACGCCCGGCTACGATCCGGTTGCCGCCGCACTGTTGCGTGCGCGTGCCAAAGCTCATGGCACAACCAAATGAATCCCGCCAAGCGTCACGCGATCTACACGCGCCTGCGCGCACAGAATCCGCATCCGACCACCGAACTGCGCTACGGCTCGTCGTTCGAACTGCTGGTGTCGGTGGTGTTGTCGGCGCAGGCCACCGACGTCGGCGTCAATAAGGCCACGGCGAAACTTTATCCGGTCGCCAACACGCCGCAGGCGATTCTCGCGCTGGGCGAAGAAGGGCTGAAGGCTTACATCAAGACCATCGGCCTGTATCAGACCAAGGCCAAAAACGTGATCGGCCTGTGCAAGCTGCTGATCGAAAAACACGTCGGCGAAGTGCCGCATGACCGCGCCTCGCTCGAAGCCCTGCCCGGCGTCGGCCGCAAGACCGCCAACGTGGTGCTCAACACGGCTTTCGGTGTACCGACCATCGCGGTCGATACGCACATCTTCCGCGTCGCCAACCGCACCGGCCTGGCACCCGGCAAGGACGTACGAACGGTCGAGGATAAGCTGGTGAAATTCACCCCGGCGGAGTTCGCCCGCGACGCGCACCACTGGCTGATCCTGCACGGCCGCTATGTCTGCGTCGCGCGCACGCCCCGGTGCGGGCAGTGCATCATTCGCGATCTGTGCGAATACAAACACAAGACCGCTGTCTGACTGCTTCTCTGCCGCGGTACCGGCCCGAGGGCCGGTTGAATAAACTATCCCGATGAAAAACCTCAGCGCCCAACTGCGCACAACGCCATCGCCATGAACGAGCCATCCCTGCACGGCCGTTGCATCGCCATCCCGGAATCGCGCGAGCTCGACGTGTTTGCCGGTCTGCTGACGCGCCGCGGCGCGCGGGTGATCCGCTGCCCGCTGGTGAATATCCTCGACGCGCCCGATCCGGCGCCGGTGCTGGCGTGGCTGGACGATTTCTGCACCGGCCGCTGCACCGACCTGATCCTGATGACCGGCGAAGGCCTCGACCGCCTGCTGTCCTGCATCGGCCGGCACATGCCGGCATTGCGCCCCCTGTTCATCGACGAACTCGCGCGCGTGCGCAAATTTGTGCGCGGTCCGAAGCCGGCCAAGGTGCTGCGCGAACTGGGACTCCACGCCGAAGTCATCGTCAGTCCCGCAACCACCGCTGGCGTCATCGCCGCGCTGGGCGCCGCCGGCGACCTGAACGGCCGCCGCATTGGCGTGCAGCACTATGGCGGCCAGCCGAATCCGCCGCTCACCGATTTCCTGCGCGCTGCCGGCGCGACCGTGCACGAGGTTGCGCCCTACGTCTACGCCGACGCCATCGCCGACCGCGAAGTGCTGGCGCTGGTGACACAGCTTGCCGATGGCGCGGTGGACGCCATCGCCTTCACCAGCCAGTCCCAGGTCGAGCGCCTGTTCAAGGTGAGCGCCACCGCAGGACAACTCGACGCCCTGCGCGGCGGCCTTGCCCGCACACGCGTGGCCGCGGTCGGGCCGGTCACCGCCGAGAGCCTGCGTCTGCACGGGATCCGGGTCAACCTGACCCCGGCCGGTACCTATTTCCTCAAGCCGCTGACGCAGATGCTGGTCGACACGCTACGCCCCGGAACATGACCGCACACGCGCGTCGATTGCAGCGCCGGTGCGGATAAAACGCATGCGCAGTGCTAGACTTCACCCAAGGTTTTACCGATGAATGCGGCGCCAGTTCCGGCCCGGCCGTTTATGGCGCCCGTCATCAGCCACTGTTCTGCCCGAGGCTAGAGATTACGTGCACCTGCCGCGCCGCCTGACTTTTGTTTTGATCGCCACGCTGACCTCCGCCAGCGCCCTCGCCGCCTCTCCCACCGCAAACTGGTCGTCGCTGGCCGGCCTGCAAGCCAAAGGCGCTTCCGTCACCGCTCTTGCCGTGGATCTGAACACCGGCGAGACGCTGGCCAGCCTCAACCCCGAAACCCGGCTGACCCCGGCCTCGGTGACCAAGCTGGTCACCGCCGCTGCCGCGCTCGATCACTGGCCGGCCGACAAGACGTTCGTCACGCGCCTGTATGCCGCAGGCCCGTACGCCAACGGTCGTCTCGACCATGACCTGATTCTGGCCGGCGCCGGCGACTCGACGCTGGACGATCAGGGGCTGTGGTCGCTGGCGGTGCAGCTCAAGGGCACCGGCATCACCACCATCAACGGCAATCTGGTGGTGCAGGAAGGCCCATTCGGCCCGGTCGGCTGCGAGACCGAAGACCGCTGCAAGGCGCTCAAGCGCAGCGACACCGCCTACAACGCGCCGCTGTCCTCGATCGGCCTGGACTTCGGCAACTGGTGCGTGGAAATCCGCCCGACCACGGTGGGCCAGCCGGCACAGGTTCGCGGCTGCGCCACGGCGCATCTGCCGATCGCGGTCAACGGCGACATCACCACCATCGCCGGCAATCGCAGCCCGTCGTTCTGGGTCGAGCGTTTCACCGACAGCAATGTCGATACCCTGCGTGTCGGCGGCAATCTTCCGGACAGCGGCCCGGTGCGGGTTTATCGCGCGATGTCCTCGCCGGCAACCGGCACCGGCCAGGTGCTCGGCGAAATGCTGCGCGAGATCGGCGTCACGATCACCGGCGCGATCGTGGTGCGCAAAGGGCCGACACCGGACAATGCCATCGAACTGGCCAACTTCGAAGGCATGCCGCTGCGCTCGCAAATCTGGGGCATGTTGCGCAATTCCAATAATTACATCGCCGATGTCCTGACCCTGGGTCTGGCCGCCGGCCAGCAAAGCAGCCAGCCGGCGACCCTCGCGGCCGCCGGCCGTGCGCTGGCGCAGTTCGTCTCCTTCACCGCCAAACAGCGCGGCTCGGCGCCGGCAAAATCATCGCCGATCCTGCTCAGCGGCAGCGGCCTGACGCCCGAAAACCTGATGTCGGCCCACGACATCGTCGACCTGCTCGGACACGAGTACCGCGATACCCGTAATTTCCCCGCGTTTTACGCCGGACTGGTGGTGCCGCGGGAAGCGCCGTTCCTGTTCCTGCGCATGGGCAACCGCGACTGGCTGGATCGCGTGGCGCTCAAGACCGGCACCCTGCAGGATCCGCATTCGGTACTCGGTCTGGGCGGCTATCTGCGGCGCAAGGATGGCGGCTTCATCGCGTTTGCCTTGATCGTCAACGGCAATGAGCGCCGCCATCACATCCCGCTTTACGAATCCATGGCCGCCGCGCGCACGGATATCCAGAACATGCTGGCGCGTTATTAGAACGTTTCTGGCCCCGGCTCCGGGCGAATCTTGCATGTATGGCAAAATTGGCCTAGCGTCGCAGTCGGGCAGAACCCTTGCCCGACCCCGTTGTCTTAATCCCATTCGCCCTTGCCCGACCATTCCCCCATGAAGCTCCTGCTGCCCCTGGCAATCTTGTTGCCCGCACTCGCCGCCTGCGCGCCGCCCTACCAGGCCTCCACCGCGACCGCCACTCCCCCCGCAACAACCACCGTTGCCAGCGCAGAGCCTGCGGCGCCTGCCGCAGCCGCCGTCAGCGAAACCGCGCCGGCAACGACCGTGGCAACCGCCCCTGCCGAGCCAGCGCCGGCACCAGCACAGGCGGCCAGGAGCGCCGCCGTCAGCACGCCGCCTGAGGTCAACCTGGCCGATCTGCACGCCAAGCTGCAAAAAACGCTGAACGCAAAGGATTTCACCGTTCGCAAGTCGCCCGTGCCCGGCATCTATGAAATCCGCTCGGGCATGAACTTCGGCTACGTCACCGGCGACGGCCAGTACATGATCGAAGGCGATCTGGTGCGCCTGACCACCGGCGAACAGATCACCGAGAAACAGCGCGGCGCGGAACGTCTGGCGGCGCTGAACAAGATCGGCGTGCAGAACATGATCATCTACGCACCGCCCAATCCCAAGCACACGGTGACCGTGTTCACCGATGTCGACTGCGGTTACTGCCGCATGCTGCATAGCCAGATCGCGCAGTACAACGCCAAGGGCATCGCCATCCGCTACGTGTCGTTCCCACGCACCGGACCGAACACCGAATCCTTCCGCAAGGCCGAGGTCGTGTGGTGTTCCGCCGACCGCAAGGAGGCTTTGACCAAGGCCAAGCTCGGCGATCCGATGAAGGGCGATTCGAGCTGCAAGAACCCGGTGATGGAGGAATACATGGCCGGCGTCAATCTCGGCGTGCGCGGCACCCCGTCGCTGATCCTCGACGACGGCGAGATGATTCCGGGCTACCAGCCGCCCGATCAGCTGGCGCAGACGCTGGCCGGGCACGACAAGAGCGGCGTTGCCAGCAGCACGCAAGCTGCTGCCGCGGCAGCAACCAAGGGCTGATCCTCCGCAGCATCACCCGCGCGGGTGATGCTGCCGGTGCAGTTCGCGCAGCCGCTGCTTGGTCACGTGCGTATAGATTTGCGTGGTCGACAGGTCGGCGTGCCCCAGCAAGGATTGCACCGTGCGCAGGTCGGCGCCGTGCTCCAGCAAATGGGTGGCAAAGGCGTGGCGCAGGGTATGCGGCGACAACGCCGTGCGGATCCCGGCCTGTTGCGCATAGCGCTTGATCAGATGCCAGAAATTGTGCCGCGTCATGGCGCTCCCGCGCACCGTCAGGAACAGGCTGTCGGTCTCGCGCCCCGCGGCCAATAGCGGCCGCGCCTTGAGGAGATAATCAGAAATCCTCGTCATCGCCCATTCGCCCATCGGCACCAGCCGCTCACGCCCACCCTTGCCGACCACCTGCACCACGCCCTGCTGCACGTTGATGCGCGGCAGTTCCAGTTTGACCAGCTCGCTGACCCTCAGTCCGGAAGCGTACATCAGCTCCAGCATGGCGCGATCGCGCAGGCCCAGCTCGGTCTCCAGCGGCGGCGCATCGAGCAGGTTTGTGACATCGCGCTCGCTCAGGGTGCCGGGCAGCCGCCGTGGCAGTTTCGGCGTGTCCAGGCGCGCGCTGGGATCGTCCTTGCGCTGGCCGTCGAGCACCATGTAACGGAAAAACTGGCGCAGCGCCGACAGCAGCCGCGCCTGCGAACGCGCGGTATAGGCCGCCTTGCCCGCCGCACGGGCGGCGAAATAATCGAGGATATCGGCTTCCCGCACCTGCACCAGCGTCGCGCCCCGCGGCAACAGCCAGCGTGCGAACAACCCCAGATCGGAACGATAGCTGCCCAGCGTATTGGCGGACAGGCCGCGTTCCAGCCATAGCCGGTCGAGCAGCCGGTCGATCGCAGCCTCGTCTTCGAGGCCGGGTTTTTCGGAAAATTCCAGAACGTCATCCTGATTCACGAACCTATAATAGCGGCCTATGCTCGCCCGATTGTGCAAACTCATTTACGGCCTGTACGCGACAGCGATCTTCGCGCTCATCGCCATACCGGTCTGCCTGCTCATCATCATTGCCCCCGGACTCTCCCTGCGCCGCGCCCTCGGCCGTATCGGCATGCGTCTGACACTCGTGTGCATGGGCGTGCCGCTGCGCGTCAACGGACGGCAGCACCTGCCCAGCGGCCCCTGCATCGCCATCTGCAATCATGCGAGCTATCTCGACGGCCTGATTCTCACGGCGGTGCTGCCGGCGCGATTCACGTTCGTCGTCCAGGACGGCGCCGCATCCTGGCCATTGGTCGGCAAGACCATCACCCGCATGGGCGCAACCTTCGTCAATCGCAGCGCCGCGCGCGAGGGTGCGCGTCAGGCGCGCAGCCTGATCCGCGAAGTACAGAACGGCACTTCGCTGGCGATTTTCGCCGAAGGCACGTTCAAGCCCGACCCCGGCCTGCTGCCGTTCAAGAACGGCGCCTTCATGATGGCCGTGCGCGCCGGCGTGCCCTGCGTGCCGGTCTGCATGCGGGGCACGCGCGTGTTGCTGGGCGGACACAACCGCATGCCGCACTGGAGTCGCGTCAGCGTGGAACTGATGCCGGCGATCGCGCCCATCGGCAATCACAAGGACGCCGAAACCCATCTGCGCGACAGCGTTCGCGCACAGATCCTGGCGCGCTGCGGCGAACCGGATCTGGCACACAAGGTGGCGTGAGCCATGGCCAGATACCGGGATTCGATGATCGCGAAATACCGCCGCCGCTGGCGCAACTGGTCGGGCTCGGTCGCAGCGGTGCCCAATTTCCGCTCCTACCCGGTTGCGGTGCCGCAGATACAAGCCGAGGTGCTGCGTGCCGCAGAAGAAGGCGAGCGGATCCGCGTCGGCGGTAGCGGCCAATCGTTTTCGCCGCTGTCGTGGACCGATGAGAACCTGCTGTCGCTGGATTATTTCACCGGCATCGAATCGGTCGATATCCAGCAGCGCCGCGTCTGGATACGTTCCGGCACGCGACTGCGGCAGTTGGCCACCGAGCTGTCGGATCGCGGTCTGGCCCTGCAGATATTCAGCAGCAGCGGCGCGCAAACCCTGGCCGGCGCCATCAGTACCGGCATGCACGGCAGCGGCATCGGCTTCGGCAATCTTTCGAGTCAGGTGACGGCACTGCGCATGGTCTGCGCCGATGGCCGTCACCGCACCATCAGCGCCGACAGCAACCCGGAAATGCTGGATGCGGCGCGCCTGTCGCTGGGCGCACTCGGCGTCATCACCCACGTCGAGCTGCAATGCGTCGAAGCGGCACGCCTGCACTTGAGGACGCTCAAGGGAACCCTCGGCGAAACGCTGGATCGCATCAACCCGCTCAAGCGCACGCACCGGCATTTCGATTTCAAATGGTTTCCCTATACCGACACCGTGCAGCTCAATTTCATGGACCCGACCGGCGCCGGCGAGTCGTATCCGGGCGTGTTCGAACGCGCGCGTCAGCAGGTGATGGATAACAGCGCACTCTGGATGCTGTCGGAAATGAGCCGCCGCATCCCGCGCAGCAGCAGCACGGCCAGCCGGCTCGCCGCATACGCCGCAACCGACAGCGAAAGCGTGGGCGAACTGCCGCGGCACCGCGAAGGCCGGCGCCTGATTCGTTACGACGAAATCGAATTCAGCATCCCGGTACAGCGCCTGCCCGCCGTCATCCGGCAGATCGATCAGCTGATGCGGGCGCTACATTTCCGCGTGCACATGCCGCTGGAAGTACGTTTTGCCCGGCGCGACGACCTCTGGCTGTCGCCCAACCATCAGCGCGACTCGGCCTTTATCGCGGCGCGGCAATATCGCGGCATGCCGCACGAGGACTATTTCGCTGCGCTGACCGACATCTTCGACCGCAACGAAGGCCGTCCCTCGTGGAGCTCGCTGCACGACAAGACCGCTTACGAACTGGGCCAGCTATATCCGCGCTTTACCGACTTCCAGCGCCTGCGCCGTGAACTCGACCCGCGTGGCGTATTCCTCAATCCGCATCTGAAAGCGATTTTTGGCGTGGAGCAATCTTGAGCATGACCCCGGGACCGCGTGCACGCTACGAACACGACCTGCAACGACAGGGATTTCAGGCTGACCCTTCACAGGCGCGTGCAGTGGATGCGCTGCAGAAAGTCCATGACGAACTGATCTCCAAACCCCCGAAATCCCGCCTCGGAAGCAACCGCCTGCGTTGGCCTCGCGTCAACGGCCTGTATATGTGGGGCGGCGTCGGTCGCGGTAAAACTTATCTGATGGATGCGTTCTACGAATCGCTGCCGTTCAGCCGCAAGAAGCGCACTCATTTCCATCGCTTCATGCTGGAGGTGCACGAACTGCGCAAACAGTTCGCCCACGAAGAAGACCCCATTGGCAAAGTCGCGGCGCAGTTCGCCGAGCAGTTGCGCGTTCTGTGCTTCGACGAATTCTTCGTCTCGGACATCGCCGATGCGATGATCCTGGCGCGCCTGTTTGAAGTGCTGTTCCAGCGTGGTGTGACCCTGGTGGCGACCTCCAACATCAAGCCCGACGGGCTCTACAAGGACGGGCTACAGCGTCAGAATTTCCTGCCAGCGATCGCGCTGATCAAGCGCAATGTCAGCGTACTCAACGTTGATGGCGGCATCGATCATCGCCTGCGCGCATTGACCAATGCCAAGATTTTCCACACACCCTGCGATGCTGCGGCAACCGCAGACATGGAACGCTGGTTTCAGCGGTTAGCCCCGGATCACAGCCTTGCGGATGTGGAAATGCCGCTCAACGACCGCAGCGTGCGCGTACGCCGTCTTGCCGACGGCGTGGCCTGGTTTGATTTTTCTGCACTGTGCGACGGCCCACGCGGCACCGCCGACTATGTCGAAATCGCGCGCACGCACCACACCATCCTGCTGTCGTGCGTGCCGGTGATGACGCGCGAAACGGAAGACCCGGCACGGCGCTTCATCAATCTGGTCGATGAATTTTACGATCGCGGCGTCAAGCTCATCGTCGCCACCGCCGCACCGCTGGAGCAGCTCTACACCGGCACACGGCTTAAATTTGAATTTCAGCGTACACACTCGCGCCTGCAAGAAATGCAGTCTCAGGAGTATCTGGCACAACCGCACCTGCCCTGATTCCTCGTTGCAAAAATCTCAGGGATACAGTTCCGCCAGCCTCGGCGTCTTGCTTTTTGCGTCGATGGCAACGGGCAGTGACGTCAGCGCCGCAGCCAGTGCGTCGCCCTGCCACTCCATCCCGGCATAGCAGGCGCGATCAAGCTCAGCCAGCAATTCGGCGACGCGCGGGTTTTTCAGATGCCGCGCCAGCGCATTGAGTCCGGCGGGCGGCGAGTCGGTCATCACGCCACGCGCCCATCGCAGCAACTCGCGCCGCGCCGTCTGCGGATCATGGCCGCGACACGCGGACTGGAAAACCTTGCGCGCGTTAGCGGAATCCGGCGCTGCTGTTACTGGCTGGCTTGTCGCGCCAGACGCGGCCTTGGTCGCACGGGCACGACGCCACAGCAGCCACCCCATCAGAAGTGTCAGCAACCACAACAGGCCCAACGACAGACTGACCCAGCGCCACAGTGGGCCTGCCGGCTCGTGGGCTGCGATGGATGCCATCGCCGGCGGCTTCGAGGCCGCCGCCGCAACCGGTGCGGCCGGCTGGATCAGTGCGGGCGGTGGCGGGACCGGATTGGCGCCGGTTGCCGGCAATATGGTCAGCGTGCGCGCCGGCAATTCGGCGACACGCTGCTGGTTCTGAGCGGTATCCCACCAGGTCAGGCGCAAGGCCGGGATTTGATATTGACCGGCCTGATCGGCGATCAACGCGATGTCCTGATCGCGACTGCCGACGACCCCGCCGGATTGCAGGTTGGTAGCGAGCTTGGCCTGGTCTGGATAAGCCTTGAGTCCATCCGGCAAGGACAATTCCGCGCTGAGATCCGGCAACTGCGCGCCGGTCACGCCCTGTGCGCTGAGATGCAGATGCAGCGTCAGCGGATCGCCGGCCCGCACGCTGGCATTGTCCGGTTTCAACGACTCCTCCAGCGTGACCTGTGTTGCCGGCAGCCAGTCGCGACCGCTGGCCGCCGCCGGTCGCGGCCGCACATCGAGGGTGATGGCATCGCCATGCAGACGTATCGGCCGGGTGGTGCCCAGCATGCCGCTGAACGGCGAGTTGCCACCAAACACTCCGGCAAAAGGGTCCTGGCTGCGGGTGTCGGCAACCTGGGCATCGAGGGTCGGCCCATCGAGATTGAGCCGACCGCTGCGTTGCGGCTGCAACAGATACTTGCGCTCGATCACATTGTATTGATGACCGTCGCGCACCTCGGCGCTGCGCTGATCCTTGCCCAGTTGCCGCACCAGCACGTCGCTGTCGCCGCTGAAATCCATGCTGGCGTGATACAGCGGCTGATCGGTGTGGAGCTGCACGGTCAGCACGACACCGGCCTGTACATAGGGTTGCTGCTGATCCAGCGTACTGGTGATGAAGATGTGCGCACCGGTAGCCGCAGACGAACCGCCGCCGGCTGCCGAACGACCGCCGCCGCCATTGCTCACGACCAGGCTGAGCGGCTGCGAAGTTTCGCCGTCCCAGGCCAACGCGGGAATTTGCAACGTGCCCGAGTGCTTCGGCGACAGCGTCAACTGCAGCACGCGCTGGGTCGAGATATGTCCATTGTCGATCTGGACGTTAGAGCTGCTGCTGGTGCCCAGCACGTCGAAATCCTTTTTCAGCGGCGTCAGATCGGGATCGCCACCACCGGAGCTGTCTTTCTGCAGGGTCAGCACCACCGACTGACCATTGCCAACCTGGCTCTGATCCAGCGACGCGGTCACTGACGCCAGCGCCACGCTACTGACACCGCACAACAGCATCCCGGCAAAAAATATCGATGTGCTTTTCATGGCGACTGATCCTGCGGGTTCTGCTGTCTCATCATGTGCTCGATCATGAATTTGCGCCGCAACAGTCCACCCGGATCGTCGGGGATACGCCGCAGCCACTGCTCCTGGGAAATCTGTTGCTCGGTCAGCGGTTTCGAGGTCTGCTCGCCATTCGCAGGCTGTAACCGTCCCGCAGCATCCGCCTGCGCAGCGCTTTGCGCCTGAGCCGCGGTCTGCTGTCTCGCCTTCTGTGCCGCGGTCTGGTTCTTGAGACTCTCTGCGGCATCCTGACGCGCCTGCTCCGCCGCGTCCGTGGCGGGTCGTGGCTGCGCTTGGGATTGCTGCTGGTCGGACGGCGTCTCCGATGCGCGCGAGGTAGATGAAGGGCGGGTCTGTGCTTTGGAGTCCTGCGGGTTCTGAGCGTCTTTTCCGGTAGCGTCCTTGCCGTCTTGCGGTTTCTGCGAGGTGCCGCCGTCCTTGCCGCTGTTGCCACTGCTGTTTTTGCCGTCCGTGCCGCCTAGCTGCGATGACGCTTTGGACGACTGCTTCTGGCCGTTGCCGGATTTGTTTTTCTGCTGCTGCTGATGTTTCTGCTTAATCGCCTGCGCGACGAGATCGCGGTTGTGCTGCGCGTCATGATTGTCGGGATCGCGTGCCAGCGCCGCGTTGTAGGCGTCGAGCGCCTGCTGCAACTCGCCGGCATGAACCAGCGCGTTGCCGCGATTGTAGTGCGCGTCACTGTCGTCGAATTTTTCAAACCCCTGTGCCGCCGCCTTGTAGTCTCCGGCACGCAGCTCGGCGTAAGCCTTGCGCCGCGGATCGGCATAGGTGCGTGCGGCGGCAGCAGCATCACCCTGCCGCAGCAGTTGCTCGCCGCGTTGATCCGGCGTCAACCACAGGCTCGACCAGCTCGCGGCCTCGGCATTGCCGGCCAGCAGCAACACGCCAAGCACCACGACAAGCGCGCGCCTCACAGCCAGCCTCGCCGCGACAAGCCGGCCGCCAGCAGCAGCAACACCGGCAACAACCACACACCGGCGTCACGCCAGTGCTGGAGATGAATATCGTGCACCCGTGCGGCACCACTGGCGCGTGCGTCGTGCGCCTGCAATTCACCGATCAGTTGCGGCAATTGCGCGAGATCGAAATAATCGCCGCCGCCCGACGCCGCCAGCTGTCGCAAACGATCGACATCGAGCCGGGTCATCACGGTCTGTTTCTGCGCGTTCTCGGCGAAGCCGCCATCGGCACCCCGCAGTGGCGCGCCGCGCACGGTACCGATTCCGACGACACTGAGCGCGACGCCGCCGGCCTTGAGTTTTTGCGCATCGGCGAACGCCGCAGCCGGATCGGCAAAGCCGTCGGTCAGCACGATCACGCACGGCTCACGTGCACCCGCACGCTTGAGCAGCTGTCCCGCGCGCTGCAAGGCCGGCGCCAGGTTATCGCCGGCTGCGGGCATGATGCCTGGCGCCAGCGGCGGCAACAGCGCACGGACGGTGGCAACGTCATCGGTCAGCGGCGTAACCGTGTAGGCCTCGTCGCTGAACACCACCAGGCCGACGCGCGCATCGTGTGCCGCCGACAGCAGATCGTCGAGTGCGTAACGGGCGCGCGTGGCGCGATCGGGCGTGACATCGGCGGCAGTCATCGACGGTGACAAATCCAGCACCAGCACCCAAGCCGGTGCCGCGCGATAGCCGGGCGCGACATCGTGCTGCCAACTGGGTCCGGCCAGCGCCAGCGCCGCCAAGCTCCAGGCCAGCACCAGCCATGGCCAGGGCGAAACCGCTGCGGCGCCGTGCGCGCTTTCCAGACGCAGCGCAGGCAGCAGTTCGGCATCGATCAACCGCGTCCAGTTACCTTGCTGTCTGCGCCGCCGCGCCAGCCACAGCGCCAATCCCCAGCAGGGCAGCAGCACCAGCAACCAGTACGGCCTCAGGAAGTGAAACGCGTGCTGAGTGGCGCTCAGGTCCATGACGGCTCCCGCAGACAGACCAGCGGCAGGCTGAGCAGCAAGGCCAACCCCAACGGCCACGGGAACCACTCGGTGCTGGGGCGATACCACTGATCGCGTCCGGCGCTGGGCTCGAGTCGATCGATGCGGGCATAAACCTTTTGCAGCGCGCTGGCATCGGTGGCGCGGAAATATTCGCCGCCGGTGGTCTTGGCAATGGCCTTGAGCGTGTCCTCGTCGAGATCAGTGTTGCCACCCATCAGGCCGAAAAAGCCTGCCTGCGCCGCCGCGCCGACGCCGATGGTGTAAATCCGCAGTCCCGCCTCGGCAGCCAGCTTGGCCGCTGCCAATGGCGGCATCACGCCGGCGTTGCTGCTGCCGTCGGTCAGCAGGATCAGCACCGTATCGCCCTTGTGGCGATTCTTGTTGGTGTCACTGCGCAGCCGCTTGATGGCAAGGCCGATGGCATCACCAATGGCGGTCTGCGGTCCGGCGACGCCAATCATCGCCTCTTGCAAAAATTGATTGACCGTCGCCAGGTCGGCAGTCAGCGGCGCCTGCAAATACGGTTTGGTACCGAACAGAATCAGACCGACCTGATCGCCATGCCGACGTGCGATGAAATCGCCCGCGACTTTCTGCACCACCTGCAGGCGCGAAGTGCCGTCGGCCATGTCCTGCGTCGCCATCGAGCCGGAGACATCCACCGCCAGCAACACGCGTCGGCCCGTCGTCGGCACCGGCTCCGGGGCACCCAGCCACTGCGGCCGCATCGCCGCAAACACCAGTAGCAGCCACACCAGCAGGAACAGCAGGCGGCGTGCGCGCAGCCCTTTGCCCACAACCGTCGCAGCTTCGACGGCGACGCCGGCCGCAAACGGCAGATACAGCGCAGCGCCTTGCGGTCTTGCCGGCGGCAGGAACTTCGCCAGCAGCCAGGGCAACGGCAGGAACAACAGCATCCACGGCCAGGCCAGATGGAACATCAGTTCGCCTTGAGAAAGTTGCGCGCCGCGCTCAGCCACTGTGCGCGACTGCCACTGCCGACGCCACCATACGCAGTACGCAGCAAATCGCTGCCCGGCGCACCCGCCAACGCCGTACCGCCGTTTTCGGCGAGAAACGCAATCCAGCGCTCACCGCTCAGCCGCGCCACCGGCTCCGGCCCGAAGCGCACGACGGCGTAGCGGCGCAACAGATTCTGCACGCTGCCCGCCAGCACGGCGTCGTCGGCACCGGCGCGCTCGAGTTGCTGCAACTCCCGCAGCGCCAGCCGGCGCACACGCCGGCGCGGACGGCGCAACCACAAGCCCAGCGCCAGCGCCGCCAGCAGCACGAGCGCCAGCAGCAGCCACCAACCCGGCGCGGGCGGCCACCAGCCGGGCGGCGACAGCGCATGTGCGGGCGCCAGTTGCTTGAGCAGGTTGGCGTCGACGCCGTTCACGCGGATTCCTTGAGCAAGCGCGGCAGCACCTGATCGATCGCATCGGCAGTGTCGAGTCGCGTCAGCGGCACACTCAAACGGCGTGCGAACGCCTGCAAGTGTTGCTCGCGTGCCGACCACGCGGCGTGCCAGGGCCTGCGGCTGCTCGCGCCATCCAGCCATCGCAGCCGCCCGGGCAAGCCCACCCGGTATTCGCCTGCCGGCAGACCACTGACCTCCAGCGGATCGGTCAGCCAGAGCAGCCGGCAATCGCAGCGCAGCGCCAGGCCCGTCAGTCGCCGTTCGGCGGATTCGTCAAAATGGCTGAAGTCGCTGAGGATCAACACCAGGCTGCCGGGCTGCACCAAATGCCCCAGCGTCGCCAGCGTGTTGTCCAAGGCGCCGGACTGAGCCGGGCCGGGAGACTGTGGTTGTGCATCGACCAGTGCCTGCAGCACCGGCAGGATGCCGGCCTGTCGCGAACGCGGCGGCAGAATCTTGATGCCGCCGCGACTCTCGCCGATCACGGCGCCGAGACGGTCGCCATCCAGCGACGCCGCCCAACCGAGCAAGGCAGCGGCACGCAGCAGCAAAGCCGACTTCAGCTGCCGCCTGCTGCCGAAGTACAGGCCGGGATGCAGATCGGCCAGCAGCCATACCGGCCGCTCGCGATCTTCGCGGAATACCTTGGTGTGCGGTTTGCCGCGCCGTGCGGTGACGCGCCAGTCGATGCTGCGGGCATCGTCGCCCGCGGCATACCGCCGCACTTCCTCAAACTCGATGCCACGTCCGCGCGCCGCGCTCCGATGCCCGCCCTGCAAACGCGCCAGCGCCGTGCGCCGCGCGCGCAGATTGAGGCCCCGGGCCTGGGCGCGCAGTGCCAGAAGTTCGGCCAGATCCGGCAGGATCATGGTGCGGGCACATGGCCCAACAATTCCTCGACGCAGGTCTGGGCGGTGACACCGTTCGCCTGCGCGGTGTAATCCAGCAGCAGGCGGTGACGCAGGGCGTCGGGGGCGATGGCCTGGACATCCTCGGGACTGACATAGTCGCGGCCGTGCAGCCAGGCGTAGGCGCGCGCACCGCGCTCGATCGCGACGGCGGCGCGCGGACTGGCGCCCCAGCGCAACCATTCGGCGAGCTTGGCGCTGTAGGGTGCGGGCCGCCGCGTCGCTTCAACCAGCGCGGCAATATATTCGGCGACCGACGCCGCCAGCGTCAGATTCAACACCTCGCGCCGCGCCGTGAAAATCATGTCCTGCGACAGACGTTGCGGCGGTGGCGGCAGTTCCTGCGCGGTCAAGGCCTCGCGCCGCGCCAGTTCCATGATGCGCAGCATCACCGCGCGATCCGGGTAATCCACCAGAACATGCAGCATGAAGCGGTCGAGTTGCGCTTCCGGCAGCGGGTAGGTGCCCTCGTGTTCGATCGGATTCTGCGTGGCCATGACCAGAAACAACCGTGGCAGCGGATAGGTGGCATTGCCGACGCTGATCTGCCGTTCGCCCATCGCTTCGAGCAAGGCCGATTGCACCTTGGCCGGCGCACGGTTCACCTCGTCGGCGAGGATCAGGTTGTGAAACAGCGGGCCGCGCTGGAACTGGAAACGGCCTTCCTCCTGCCGGTAGATGTCCGAGCCGGTGAGATCGGACGGCAGCATGTCGGGCGTGAACTGCACCCGCTGGAAGTCGCCCTCCAGTCCGTGCGCCAGCGCCTTGATGGCGCGGGTCTTGGCCAGACCGGGCGGGCCTTCCACCAGCAGATGACCATCCGCCAGCAGCACCACCAGCAGCCGTTCGACCAGGGTTTCCTGGCCGAGAATCTGCGTATTGAGATACGCACGCAAACCCGTGAAGGCGGCTCGCGCCGGCGCAGGGCTTTCGATTGCGGAAATCGGGCGACTGTCTTCCATCCATCCACTCTCCGTTCATCCAGGTCAGGCATGTCGATAGAAATCGCAGCGGCCATTTAGTTCCCTCGGATGCCGGCACGCATCATCGGGCGACGACAAAAATCCGCACGCAAAAAAATGCCCCCGACGGCAGGGGCATTTTGCAGTGGCGGAATATCACCGCTCAGATCAGGCGCGCAAGCGGCGTGTCCTGAACGTATTCCAGCCATTCTCCAGCATGCCGACCGCAAACGATTTCAAACCCGACTCATGCGGCTTCGGCGCGCGGCCATCGCCGATGCGGTGCAACTGTCGCGCATACCAGGCCACTTCCATCAGCGCCATGCGATCGACCATGCCGATGCCGGTGCTGATCGGGCGGATTTGGTGCAGCGGATTTTCGCCGCGCAGCAAGCGCGCCGGTGCGTCGGGCTCTACCGCCAGCAGACGGCCGAGGCCGACGAAATCGATCGCGCCGCTGTCCAGCACCTGCGCCATTCCCTCGATGCTGCGAAACCCACCGGTGAGCATCAACGGCACCTTGACCGCTGCGCGAACCTTTTCGGCAAACTCCAGAAAATAGGCTTCGCGCGCCCGCGTGCTGGCCTTGGCCTTGACCTTGGTTTCGATGCCGGTCATCGCCGGGGCTTCGTAGGTTCCACCGGAAATCTCGACCAGGTCGATCCCGGCCACCACCAGTGCGCGAATCGCATCCAGCGATTCCTCTTCGGTGAAACCGCCGCGCTGGAAATCGGCCGAGTTGAGCTTGATGCCGATCGGAAAATCCTCACCGACCTGGCGGCGCATCTCGGCCAGCACCGCCAGCACGAAGCGACGACGGTTTTCGGCACTGCCGCCCCATTGATCCTCGCGGTGATTGTGGCGCGGCGACAGGAACTGGCTGACCAGATAACCATGCGCGCCGTGAATCTGCACGCCGGTGAAGCCGACTTTTTGGGCGATGCGCGCGGTATTGCCGTAGCGGCGGATCAAGTCCTCGATCTCGTCGCCGGTCAGTTCGCGCGGCGTGGCGAAGAACGCCGCCATGTCGCGCCCGAACGGCAGCGCCGACGGCGCGACGTTTTCACGGTTCAGTCCTTTGGGCGACTGCTTGCCCGGATGGTTGATCTGCATCCACAACTGGCCGCCATGCCGCGTACCGGCCGCGGCCCAGCGCTGCAGCATCGGCAGATCGGACTCATCCTCGACCACGACATTACCCGGCTCTCCCAGTGCGCGACGGTCGATCATGACATTGCCGGTGATGCACAAGCCGATGCCACCCTCCGCCCAGCGTGCGTAGAGCCGCTCCAGTCGCGCGGTCGGGCGGTTGTCCATCGTGCCCAGCGCTTCGCTCATCGCTGACTTGGCCAGCCGGTTCGGAATCAGTGCGCCGCTGGGCAGATGAAAGGGTTGGGCAAGAATCTGCGCCGGGGAATGATTTGCGGAAGTCATGGCATTTACCGGTCAGTGCTTGGACTGCGCCTTGATGGCGCGCGTCACCAGCTTCTGGTAGCTGGTCGGCAACAGGCGCTGCATGATGTCGATGGCACGCGCATCGCCGCCGATCAGCACGCGGCGGGCATTGCTGCGCACACCGGCAAGAATCACGCGTGCAGCCTCGTCGGCGGTGGTGCGGAACATTTTTTCAAAATCGGCGGTCGCCTTTTCCGGGTCCTTACCGGTCAGCGCGCGCATGCTGTCGTTGGTGCGCGCCGACTTGGCGATATTGGTCTTGATGCCGCCGGGGTGCACGCAGGTCGCACTGACGCCCGCATGGGCCATGTCGAGTTCCTGACGCAGCGATTCGGTGAAGCCACGCACCGCGAACTTGGTGGCGTTGTAGGCGCTCTGGGTCGGCTGTGCGAACAGACCGAAGACGCTGGAGACATTGATGATATGGCCATCGCCAGTGGCCTTGAGATGCGGCAGGAATTCCTTGGTGCCGTAGACCACACCCCAGAAATTGATGCCCATGATCCATTCATAGTCTTCGTAGCCGAGCCCTTCGACGGTCCCGGCCACCGCCACGCCGGCGTTGTTGAACACCAGGTTGACCTTGCCGTGATCGGCGATGGTCTGCGCGGCCCAGTCGTGCATTTGTTGCTTCTGCGCGACATCGACCTTGGCGGTGGTGACCTTGACGCCGGCATCCTTCACCAGCTGCGCGGTCTCGGCCAGCCCCGCTTCGTTGACATCGCTGAGCGAGAGCGCGCATTTCTGCTTCGCCAGCGACACGGCCAATGCGCGGCCGATGCCTGAACCGGCGCCAGTGATGGCGGCAACTTTGTTCTCGAACGATTTCATGCGTGCTCCATTTCAGTGGTTGGCGATAAAAAACCGGCGCAACGGGCTTCAGGCCTGATGCTCGTAAGCCTCGGTGTCAAAGCGGCTCAGCTTGCGACGAAACTGCCAGGTAAACCCCGGCCACAGCGTCACATTCTTACCGGTCTTGGGATGCAGGTACCAGCTCTTGCAGCCGCCCGAGCTCCAAACCGCGCCGCCCAATTGCGACTGGATGTCCCGATTGAACGCGGCCTGATGCCCCGCTTTGACATCGAGGCACCTTAGTTGCTTGTCCTGCATCGCTTGAATGGCTTTGATGACATAAGCAATCTGCGATTCGATCATGTAGACCATCGAATTGTGGCCCAGCCCGACATTGGGTCCGACGATCAGGAACAGATTGGGAAAGCCGGTGACCGTGGTGCCCTTGTAGGCCTCGGGGCCGTCTTTCCAGGCATCCATGATATCGACGCCCTTGCGTCCGAACACCATGCCCGAGGGCATCGGGTCGGTGGCATGAAAGCCGGTACCGAAGATGATCGCGTCGACCTCGCGCTCGACGCCGTCGGCGGTGACGATACTGTGCGCCTTCACCTCACGAATCCCGGTGGTGATGACATCGACATTGTCCTGCGCCAGCGCCGGATAGTAATTGTCGGAAATCAGCACGCGCTTGCAGCCGACGGTGTAATCCGGCGTCACCGTCTTGCGCAGCGCCGGGTCCTTGATTTGTTTGCGGATATGCGAGCGCGCGGTGCGCTCGACCAGTTTCATCAGGCGCGGATTGATCACGAAGCCCAGCACGCGCGACTCGAGTTGCCAGTAAATCGCGTTGCGGAACGCCTGCTGCGCTGCTGGAAAGCGCTTGAACAGTATCTGCTCGGCCTTGCTGATGGCGCGGTCAGGTTTTGGCATGATCCACGGCGGCGTGCGCTGGTACAGGTCCAGCCGCGCGGCCTTTTTCTGCACCTGCGGCACAAACTGGATGGCCGAAGCGCCGGTGCCGATTACCGCGACGCGCTTGCCGGCAAGTTCATAATCGTGCGCCCAATCCTGAGAGTGAAAAGTCTTGCCCCGGAAGCGATCCAGTCCCGCGATCTCCGGATAAGCCGCGCGGCTCAGTCCGCCCATGCCGGAGATCAGCACCGTCGCCGTCATCCGCACGCCATCGCTGGTCCTGATCCGCCACACGCTTTCGGCATCGTCCCAGCGCGCCTCGGCGAGGCCGCTGTTGAAGCGGATTTTCGGGCGCAACGCATACTTGTCGGTGACGCCGCGCAGATACGCCCAGATTTCCGGCTGCGGCGCGAACATGCGCGTCCACTCCGGATTCGGTTCGAACGAAAACGAGTAGAGATGCGATTGCACGTCGCAGGCGCAACCCGGGTAATGATTGTCGCGCCAGGTGCCGCCGACATCGCCCGCCGATTCGAGGATGACAAAATCCTCGACGCCGTTTTTCTTGAGTTGTATCGCCATGCCCAGACCGGCAAAGCCGGTGCCGACAATCACGATGCGTGCGTGCGTCACCGCTGCTTTTGCTGCCGCAGAATTCTTTGCCATGACCCGGAACCTCCCGCGTAAAAATGTCCTGCCTTGTTGAATCGTGCCAAGGCACGTCAGATGTATACAACCGTCTACTCATGGTAGACATTCGTATACATTAATGTCAAGCGCCGTTAAGATAGGCGCCATGAGCAGACGCAAAGCCAGTGAAGCAGCGGCCACCGAACCCGGCGGCAGACAGAGGCTGATCGAGGCCGCCCTGAAGCTGGCCGCCAAAAGCCGCAGCGTGCAGACCATCGGCGTGCGCGCACTCGGACGCGCTGCCGGCCTCAACCCCAACACCTTCTACCGCCACTTCGGCTGCATGGACGACCTGGCGCTGGCGCTGATCGAAACCTTGAGCCACGACCTGCGCCAGACCCTGCGCCAGATGCGGCATAACCTGCGTCAGCCCGATGCCGTGATCCAGCGCACGGTCGAATACGTTTTTGAATTTGCCGACAGCAACCCTGAAGCCTTCATCGTCGGCGTGCGCGAGCTCTACGGCGCCTCGCCGCCGGTGCGCGCCGCCCTGCGGCAGATGATTTCAGGCCTGGCGGACGATATCGTCGACGATACCCGTCTGCTCGACATTGCGCCCGCCGTGTCCGAGGAAACCCTGCGCGAAATCGCGGAAATGATCGTGCCGCAGATATTCCACAATGTGCTCGATTACCTCGAGCGCCCCAACCGCCGGGCGCTACTGCTGCATCAGTCGATACGGTTCATCGCCATGCTGTTTGCCGGTGCCACGGTCCTGGGGGAAAAGACCGCCGCCGGAAAATAAGCGGGGCAGAGTCCGCGCAAGCGGCTCTCGAGGATGAACAGCCGCCACTGGGAACCATTAAACTGGGGCACTTAATCATTTGAGCCTGCGGCACCATGGACATGGACTCAGGGCACGACACTGCCGCGAACGATATCGACAGTTACAAGCGGCGCGTGTTTGGCGATGCGCCGTTCACCTATGTCGATTTTCACGATCGCGAAGCCGCTGATCTGGCGACACAGCGCTGGCTTCTGCTCGGCGCATTGCGGCCCGCGCGCCAGCCCGTCATGACCCGGCCTGGCGCTGATGCTGTTTCGTAAGCCTCGCAGCATTCCGCTAGGCGTCGATGGCCTGCCGCCGACGGCGCGCATGATGCGTGCCGGCTCGCTTTACGCGCTGGTCGAACAACACACCGGCGCGACGCTGGCCTGCATTGCCGGCAGCGTTGCCGAAGCGCTGAAGATGGACCGCCGGACCGTCGTGGTCACGGCCGACGGCGACGCCCTGCTGCAAGCCCTGGCGCAATTGGAGATCGACAGCCAACGTGCCCTGTCGCGCGGCTGGCTGAGGATTTACATCCATTCCACCGACGCTCCGGCGCAGTGCACGGATGCGCGTCAGTACCTGGATGAATTCGACTACTACGACATCGGCTACGGCAGCCTGCTGATCATCAACGACGCCAGCGCGCTTTACGACTGGACTGCACCCAAACGCCTCCAGCGCCAGGCGCGCCAGTACCGGCGCTGGTGCCGCGAGGGCAACGTCACCTGCCTGCAGACTTTTCCGGTACGCGCGTCAACGATCGAAAAACCCATCGGCATGCTGCGCGGTGCCGATGCCAGTTTTGCCGGTCTCGCCTGCCTGCGCCTGTACGGCGAAACCCTGAGCTGGGAAACCCTGTACTGGCGGGTGCGCGACGGCGCGCTGGTCAGCCGCGAATACGGCCTGCAACTCGACACCCAAGGTCAGCTGCTGGCGGCCAATGGTCTGGAACTGCATCCCAGGGAGCGCCGGCTGCTGCTTGCGTCCGACAGCAGCCGCGTAATTGCCACCGTCGCAGCCGTACGCGGCGACAGCCACGTGCCGCCGGAATGGCAGATCGTGCCCGATTACGCCGCACTGCTGAGCGCGGCGGAAGATGCCGTTTCCGCAACCTGCATCCTGCACAACGGCAGCCTGGAGAACTTCAGCCCACTCGCCACCGCCGTGCATGCCCTGCGCCAGCGTGCCGGCAAGGCGCTGAAAATCATCGTGCGCGAGCGGCAGTTTCAGTTGCGCCACAGCCACGAACGCATGCTGCTGCACCTGGGCGCCAATGCCGTGGCGTACCTGGAACTGAACATGTCGCGTCTGCTCGGCATGGTCGAAAGCCTGCGCGACCAGGTCTATCACCGCGAGGTTTCCGGCGACCTCAACGATGCGCTGGCCGCCGTGATCTCGCCGATGTTTTGCGGCTACATGCGGCCAGCCGAGTTTGCCGCCGCCGTATCCGGCACCCTCGCACGCCACCGCGAACTCTCGCTCGAGAGCGCGCTGGTACGCCTGCCGCTGCTGCCCGAAGTCGCGCACCTGACCGCACTGCGCGCCTGCAAGATCAGCCGCTACGGCGACCTGTTCACGGCCGACGCCCGCAGCGTCTACCTGTTCCTGTTCGGTTGTCGCGAGTTCGACGTCGCGCCCACCGTGGACCGTCTGTTCAACCCACCGGTTGCCGAGTTGTTTGAGGGACAGATCAATTTTCCCGGCACCGCGATGATCCTGCCTGAAATCGAGAATCTTGCGCGCAGAGCCGAAACCGGCGACACCGCCGACTACAGCGACATGCTGCCGTTGCGGCGAGGAGAAGCCGCCAGCAGCAGTGAGCAGCGTCCTGTGAACCCGCCTGAAATTGCCGCCGCACCGGCGCAACGATGGCACAACGCACCGGTCGATGCGGCAAAACCGGCACCACAGCCCCGCCGTGTCGAACGCGAAGCCCTGCCTCTGAAATCGGGGCGCGCGAAATGAACCTGATCACCAGCATCGGCGAGTTCCTGTTCATGGCCATCGTCGGATTACTAATTGCCTTCCCGGCCTTCCTGCTGCTGCGCAACCTCAGCTGGAACCGGCTCTGGCGTCGTCTGCTGCGCGTGCTCAATCGCAACTGGCGCCCCGTCCACCTGTATCCTTATGCCGCGGCAGCGACGCGTCACGACTCGGAGCAACCCGGGAGCCGCCGCGAGTGAAACCATGCTGAAAATCGCGCTCATCTCGGCCAGCGGCGGCGTCGGTCGCACGACACTCGCCGCCAACCTCGCCGCAGTGCTGGCGCAGCGCGGACGTTCGGTCCTGGCAGTGGACTTCGATCCGCAAAACCTGCTGGGACTGCACCTCGGCATGCTGCCCGAGAGCGGCGAAGGGCTCGCGGCCAGCGTGCTGGCCGGCCATGCCTGGCAGGAAAGCGGCCAACGCAATTCCGATGGCGTACGCTTTCTGCCCTACGGCCAACTCGATCACGCGCATGAATTCCAGTTCATGCAAAAACTGGCCGATGCCGGCGACGGCTGGCTGCGCGCGCGGCTGGCAGAACTCGATCTGCCGCCTGAAACCATCACGCTGATCGACACGCCGCGCCTGCCGTCGATTCATGCGCAACAGGCGCTGCACGCCGCCGATCTCGCAAGGACCTTGTGGAGACCAGGGTGCAGATCGTCAATCAGCTCCGAGCCAATCTCGAGCTCGCTTTCCCCGGAGCCATTGGGCTTTTCTGCAAATCTGACAACGCCATCACCCTGGCGTTCCTCACTCGGTTCCCCACGGCGGAGAAAGCGCAGTGGCTGTCACCCAAGCGTCTGGGGAGCTGGC
>JBOICJ010000009.1:0-5996 GCA_050740035.1 Stenotrophobium sp.
GCTCTAAGCTTCACACTGTTTTTAAAACTCGAATTCACACACGGAAAATCATCGTCACATGCGCCTGTCGAAATTCACCATCAGCACCACCAAGGAAACACCTTCCGACGCCGAGGTGGTATCGCACCAGTTGCTGCTGCGCGCCGGCTACATCCGCAAGCTCGGCGCTGGCCTCTACACCTGGATGCCAATCGGCCTGCGCGTGCTCAAGAAGGTCGAGAACATCGTGCGCGAGGAGATGGATCGCGCCGGCGCGCAGGAAGTGCTGATGCCAACCATCCAGCCCGCCGAACTCTGGCAGGAGTCGGGCCGCTGGGAGGTGATGGGCGACGAACTGCTGCGCATCAAGGATCGGCACAAGAACGATTTCTGCTACGCACCGACCGCCGAGGAAGTGATCTGCCATCACGTGCGCCAGGACATCCGCAGCTACCGCCAGTTGCCGGTCAACTACTACCAGATCCAGACCAAGTTCCGCGACGAGCGCCGTCCGCGCTTCGGCCTGATGCGCGGCCGCGAGTTCCTGATGAAGGACGCCTATTCCTTCCACATGGACGCAGCCGATCTTGAGCGCGAGTACTACAACATGCGCGAGGCCTACACGCGCATCTTCACGCGCATCGGCGTCGAGTTCCGCGCGGTCAAGGCCGACTCCGGCAACATCGGCGGCGCACTGTCGGAAGAATTCCACATCCTCGCCAATTCCGGCGAAGACCTGCTGGCGGTGGCCGAGGGTGGAACTTACGCGGCCAACGTTGAAGCGGCGGAATGCAAGCCGGTTGGCGCGCGTGCAGCGGCGACACAAAATTTGGCGAGAGTGTCAACGCCGACGCAGAAGTCCTGCGAAGACGTCGCCGCGTTGCTCAAGCTGCCGCTGACGCAGACGCTGAAACTGCTGGTCGTGAAAGCGCGCGCCGGTGGTTTGATCGGCCTGGCGCTGCGCGGCGATCACACGCTCAATTCGCTCAAGGCCGAGAAGCATCCCAAGGTCGCGGCGCCGTTGCAGTTGGCGACCGACGAAGAGATCAAGGCCGCATTCGGCTGCGTACCCGGCTTTCTCGGCCCAGTGTCTTCAAAGGTGCCGGTGCTGGCGGATCATGCCGCCGCCGTGCTCGCGGATTTCGTCTGCGGTGCCAATGAAGAAGGCTTCCATCTCGCCGGCGCCAACTGGAGCCGCGACGCGGCGGAGCCGGAAGCGGCGGATCTGCGCAATGTCGTCGAAGGCGATCCTTCGCCGGACGGCAAGGGCCACATCAAATTCTATCGCGGCATCGAAGGCGGCCATGTGTTCCAGCTCGGCCGAAAATACACGCAGGCGATGGGATTGACCGTGCTGGATGAAAAGGGACAGGCGGTGACGCCGGAGATGGGTTGCTACGGCATCGGTGTCTCACGACTGGTGGCGGCGACGCTGGAGCAAAGCCACGATGCGAACGGCATCATCTGGCCGGACGCCATCGCGCCGTTCCGCGTCATCCTCTGCCCGATTGGCATGGACAAGTCGGCGGCGGTGAAAGAGGCAACGGAAAAACTTTACCGCGAGTTGTGCACCGCCGGCATCGAGACGGCGCTGGATGATCGCGGCCAGCGGCCCGGCTCGATGTTCGCCGATGCCGACCTGATCGGCATCCCGCATCGCATCGTCATCGGCGACAAGAGCCTGGCCGGCCAGCAATTCGAGTACAAGCATCGCCGCGCCGACAAGGCCGAGATGATTGCCGCGACGACGCAGGCGGTGCTGGAGCGCGTGCAGGGATGAAGCGCCTCTGGTTCGCTGCCGTCCTGCTGATGCTGGCCTTGCCGGCATGGGCCGGGCCGACCGGCGAGCCGGACCCGGCGCTGCGCCAGGCGCTGATCAAGGCGATCAACGAGTCCAGCAGTTTCGATGATCGCTTCAATGCCGAAATCTGGCTCAGCGACATGTCCACGCGGCTTGAACCTCTGATGCCGGACGATGCCGAGCGCCTGCGCTTTCTGCGCCTGCTGCATGGCGAGGCGATTCACGCCAAGCTGGCGCCGGAATTCGTACTGGCGGTGATACAGGTCGAGAGTCGCTTCGATCGTTTTGCGATTTCAAAATCCGGTGCGTTGGGCTACATGCAGATCATGCCGTTCTGGCTCAAGGAAATCGGCAAGCCGGGCGACAGCCTGTTCGATCCGCAGACCAACCTGCGCATGGGCTGCACCATCCTCAAGTATTACCTCGACATGGAACACGGCGACATGGTCAGGACGCTGGCGCGTTACAACGGCAGCATCGGGCGTACCGAGTACCCGGCCCGCGTGATCCGCGCGCTGACGCGGCGCTGGTATCAGGGCTGAATCCTGGTGGCCCCGGTGCCGGCATCGCAGGCATCAGTCAAGCCTGACGCTTGAGGAAGGAATTGGTGCCGGGAACAGGAGTCGAACCTGCGACCTACGCATTACGAATGCGCCGCTCTACCAACTGAGCTATCCCGGCGGGGCCGCGGATTATAGAGGCTGCGCAGATCACGGACAATGTTGGCGTGCGCGCAGGTATAATCCGCCCCTCGCGCGCGAGGGCTTGCCGCGGAGAGATGGCAGAGTGGTCGATTGCGGCGGTCTTGAAAACCGCTGAACCGCAAGGTTCCGGGGGTTCGAATCCCTCTCTCTCCGCCATATTTCCTGCGGTGCGCGAGAGGCGGCATGGCCTCGAAAATCCAACACTGCCGGGTGCTTGCGGGCCCGGTTCAACGAAGACGAGCGGAGTTTTTGAAATGAACGAGCAGGCACTCAACGAAATCGCGCGAGCCATGGTCGCGCCGGGCAAGGGTTTGCTGGCGGCGGATGAGAGCACCGGCACCATCGGCAAGCGCTTCAAGGGCATCAACGTCGAGAATACCGAAGCCAATCGGCAGGTTTATCGCGACATGCTGTTCACCACGTCGGGTTTCGAGCGGCACACCAGTGGCGTGATCCTGTTCGAGGAAACCCTGTTTCAGAAGGGCCTGGATGGAAAACCGTTTACCGAACAGTTGCAGTCCAAGGGCGTGATTCCCGGCATCAAGGTCGACAAGGGCGCCAAGCCGCTGCCCGGCGGTATGCCGGATGAAACCATCACCGAAGGCCTCGACGGTTTGCGTGAGCGTCTGGCCGACTACTACAAGGCCGGTGCGCGTTTTGCCAAATGGCGCGCGGTCATCGCGGTCGGCAACGGCGCCCCCAGCCACAATGCGATACACACCAATGCCCATGCGCTGGCCCGTTACGCAGCGCTGTGCCAGGAAGCCGGCATCGTGCCGATCGTCGAGCCGGAAGTGCTGATGGACGGCGATCACGATGTGCAGACCTGCGAGAACGTGACTTCGTGGATATTGCAGGAGACCTTTACCGAACTGTTTTACCAGAAGGTCAAGCTCGAAGGCATGGTGCTCAAGCCGAACATGGTGGTCTCGGGCGCGAAATGCGCGCAGCAGGCCGGTGTGCAGGAAGTGGCCGAGCGCACGGTCAGGCTGCTCAAGCGCTTTGTGCCGGCCGCGGTGCCCGGTATCGCGTTCCTGTCCGGCGGGCAGAGCGACCAGCTGGCCACCGCGCATCTCGACGCCATGAACAAGATCGGTGGCCTGCCGTGGCAGCTGACGTTCTCCTACGGCCGTGCTCTGCAGGCGGCGGCGCTCAAGGCTTGGTCGGGCAAGAACGCCGATGCCGGCCGCGCCGCGCACTTGCACCGTGCCAAGATGAACGGCCTCGCTGCCCTCGGCAAGTGGAACGAGAGCCTGGAAAAAGCGGCCTGATCCCCAGTTCCGGGGGAGCGATCAACCGCTCGTGTGCCAGGTGCCGCGAGCGGTTTTTTCATGGGCATGATTTTGTTGTAGTCGGAGCGATGTCATGACGCAGCTTGTCGACAAGGTGGTCTGGATTACCGGTGCATCCGGCGGCATTGGCGAAGCGCTGGCGCAGCTGGCGGCGCAACAGGGCGCGAAGCTGATCCTCAGTGCGCGGCGTGCCGATGAGTTGCAGCGCGTGCGCAAAGGCTGTGTCGATCCCGCAAAAGTGGCGGTGCTGCCGCTGGATTTGATGGTGTTTGATGCGGCGCAGGCCGCGGCCGCGGCGGTGCAGTTCTTTGGCCCGGTGGATGTGCTGGTCAACAACGCCGGCGCGACGCAGCGCAGTTTGACGCTGGAGACCGACATGGCGGTTTACCGGCGCCTGATGGAGCTCGATTATTTCGCGCCGGTGGCGCTGACGCGGGCCGTGCTGCCAGGCATGGTCGAGCGCAACAGCGGGCACGTGGTGATGGTGAGCAGCGTCGCCGGCAAATTCGGCGCCCCCCTGCGCAGCGGTTATTGCGCGGCCAAGCACGCGCTCAATGGCTTTACCGAAGCGGCGCGTGCGGAGTTGTGGCGCGAAGGCGTGCGCTTCACGACCGTCTGCCCCGGGTTTGTGCGCACGCAGATTTCAGTCAACGCCCTGGCCGGGGACGGTGGTGCGCACGGGAAAATGGATGCGGCGCAAGCCAAGGGCATGGAGCCGCTGCGTTGCGCACAGAAAATCTGGGATGCGGTGGCTGCCGACCGCGAGGAAGTGCTGATCGGTGCCGAAGCGCAACTGGTGCATCTCAAACGTTATCTGCCTGGAGTGTTCTCGCAGGTGATCAAGCGCGCCAAGGTGACCTGAGGCCGTCGTCGGAATGCACCTCATGTCGTCACCCGCTGTGCCGGAAGTCGAGTCGGATATTGTTATAATTTATTTATAATATTTAAAATTATATTATAAAATATAACAATTATTTAAAGGAAAAACAGGACAGCGGGTGACTCGATTTGGAATGTCCCGCGGTGCCGCAGCTGCGTTCAGGCCTGCAGATCGCCCAGTCGCGCCTTCGCGGTGGCGATGGCGTCGGCGGCAATCGTGCTGACGTTGCGTCGCTGCGCGGCCAGTGCCGCTTCAAAATCAGGCGCGGGGTCCAGCGGCTCGGAGCGACCATTGATGAGGTCGGCCTCGAAATCCTTGACGGAGACGGTCATGCGATTGTCGGCGTCGAAGCCGCCAAACAGGATGTAGTCGATGTCCTGTTCGTGTTCGAGCAGGCGCATCCAGCGAATTTCGCTGTCCTTGTGGTTATAGACGCGGAACCAGGCGCCGAGGCTCAGGTAGTCCCGCAGCGGCTTGATCTCTGGCAACTCGATCTTGGCGGCGACCTTCTTGGGCTCCGGTGCGCGCTTTTCCAGGTAGGCCTCGATCTCGTCATGCAGAGCGCGCAGCGTCGAAATGGCTTCAACCTGGCGATCTTGCGGAATACGCTCCATCACCAGCGCATCGTCGAGATCGTCACGGACGACTTCGCGGTCGCGGTTGCTGAATTCGGTGGCATGCGCGAGATCGACGCTGTGAATCACGCGCTTGGCCATTTCCAGGGAGTTTTTCCAGATCGGGCTGACGATGCTGTGGCGCAGGAGGGTGAGTCCCAGCAGTGGCCGCAGGGCGCGGTCGATCAGGAGTTCCGCGGTGGCCAGCAGTTCGCGCGACTCGACGACCTGCTGCAATTCCTGGTCGACCCGCTGGATGCCGCGCTGGACGATGACCTTGCGGCGTGTCGTGGCGTCCTTGTCCATGTGCCCGAGGAAGGACTGCACGGCTTCTTCGGTAACCGGTTCGGGCTGGTCGATATTGGCGCGCACCACCGGTGCATCCGGCGTGAGCAGCGGCGCCATCGCCTGCGACAGGGCGCTGAGATTGGCAGTCGGGTCGTGCCTGGATGTGCGGGCGCTGCTGGCGGCAGTCGTTGCCAGGTCGCGCAACAGCACGCGCAGCGGATGTTCGGAGTTGCTCAGAAAGCTCGGATCGGCGAGCGCGGCCTTGAGTACCGGGAAACGCAGCGTTTCCAGTATCGGCTTGATGGTCTCGGGCAGTGAAGGATCGCCTTTGAAACCATCGAACATGCGGCCGATCAGTTCAGTGCGCTGTGCAAGCGGTTCCTGTTCGGCGTTAGCCTTGGGCTTCTGCATCCAGGCCGAAATACGATCGGCCAGTTC
>JBOICJ010000010.1:0-5476 GCA_050740035.1 Stenotrophobium sp.
GTGCCCCGACTTCTCCCACAGCGACCGCTCGAGAATCTGCGGCGCGCGCACCTCCTGGTAGCCGTGGTCCTGGTAGACGCGGCGCATGTACTGCTCGACCACCTGCCAGATCGCCCAGCCCTTGGGATGCCAGAACACCATGCCCGGCGCTTCTTCCTGCTGGTGGAACAGGTCGAGTTGCTTAGCGATCTTGCGGTGATCGCGCTTCTCGGCCTCCTCGACCATCTTGAGGTGCGCCTTGAGATCGTCTTCGGTGGCGAAGCAGACGCCGTAGATGCGCTGCAACTGCGCGTTGTTGGCATCGCCGCGCCAGTAGACGCCGCCGACGCGGATCAACTTGAACGCACTGCCGAGCTTGCCGGTGGATGACAGGTGCGGGCCCAGGCACATGTCCAGCCACTTGTCGCCTTGCTTGTAGATCGTGAGTTCTTCATCAGCCTTGATGCCGTCGCGAATCCACTCGGCCTTGTATTTTTCGCCAGCCTGCTCGAAATACTTCACCGCCGCGCCGTGATCCCAGACCTCGCGCGTGATCGGCAGATCGCGTTTCACGATCTCCTTCATCTTCTGCTCGATTTTTTCCAGATCGGCCTCGGTGAAAGGCTCGGCGCGGGCGAAGTCATAGTAGAAACCGACTTCGGTCGCCGGACCGAAAGTAACCTGCGTGCCGGGAAACAATTCCTGCACCGCCTGCGCCAGCACGTGCGCTGCGTCGTGGCGGATCACCTCCAGCGCCTCGGGCTTGTCGCGGGTGATGATGGCGATGCTGGCATCGCGGTCGATCGGCCGCGTCAGGTCCCACAACTCGCCGTTGACTTTGATGACGGCGGCCTTCTTGGCGAGGCTGGGGGAGATGCCCTGGGCAATCTGCAAGCCACTGACCGGCGCGTCGAACGACTTCTTGTTGCCGTCGGGGAAGGTGATTTGAATCGACATTTATTTCTTCTCTAAACCGCTGATGGTTCAACTCAGGCTATCGACATCGGCACGATCCTGCGGCCGCCCTGTCGCCAGCTTGTTCTTGATGAGGTTATCCAGATCGATAAAGTCGATCATTGTATCGCCAAGCTTGACCTGATATCGGGTGCCGTAGCAGGTCTCGAAATCGACGCCCAGCAAACTCGTCAGCAGATCGATCCGATGCGGCGGGTCGCCCAGTTGAACAACCTGGCCTGCGGTTGTGAAGTCGCGTTCGCTCAGGCCCAGTTCGCCAAAACCGAAATCGCGCAGCGCCGCCAGCAACCTTGCCACATTGGCCGGCGTCGCATCGATCCAGATATCCAGATCCTTCGTATAGCGCGGGTGTCCATGTACGGCGACCGCGTATCCACCGACGGCCAGATACCGGACTGCGTTACCGCTTAAGAATCGTATGAATTCTTCGAAGTTCCGGTCGAGTTTCATCATCCCATCCGTGATACTCACAACGAATAGACTCCAGCGCTGCGAGTCTGGCCTCCGCGCTCCGTGAACGCCAGAACCCGGCGTCGCTCGGCTCCTCGCCAATCCTGAAGATACGCACGACTTTTTCCATGGAGAGGGACGCTGCCGGGCCCGCTTTCATTTCCTGCTTCCCTGGTCGATTTCTACGCCGATTTTTTTTGCTGCGTACTCCACCAGATACACGCCAGCAACAGCACTTGTACGACCAGCCGGACGCTGTAAGCCCACTCCGGCAAATCCGGGAACTGCTGCGGATGCAGCCACATGTGTACATTCGCCGGCGTCACGCACAGCGTCAGCAGGATCAGCCCGAGTCCTGCGAGGCGGCGCGTTGCCGGCAACAGCACGCCGAATGCGCCCAGCAGTTCGCACACGCCGCTGATGTAAACCACTGCCAGCGGATGCGAAATATACGGCGGCACGATGCTGACGAAGAAATCTGTCTTGACGAAATGGCCGATGCCACCGAAAAAGAACCAGCCAAAAACGATGGCCAATCCAATCCATCTGCCCGCGAACTGGCTCACGGTGATCACGCCGCGGCTGCCGTGAGGCGCGCCAACGTCCGCTCGCGCCCGAGCAGAAACAGGGTCTGATCGATCGGCGGCGAAATCGCCATGCCGACGATGGCGACGCGGATCGGCTGCGCCACCTTGCCCAGTCCGACTCCCTTGCCCTCGGCGAAACCATTGACAGCGGCATGCAGCGCCGGCGCGGTCCATTCCGGCAGAGCCTTGAGCTGCTGCGCCAGCTCGGACAGCACGGTCTTGCCCTCTGCGGTCAGGTGCTTGGCCGCATCCTTGTCGTTGTAACCGTCGAGTTCGGCGTAAAGGAACTTGCTCTTCTCCGCCATCTCCACCAGCGTGCGGCAGCGCTCACGCTGCTGCTCGATCACCAGCTTGAGGTCCGGGCCGTTGGCGGGATCCGCACCAATGCGGCGCAGGTGCCAGTCGAACTCGGGCGCGACGATGGCTGGATCGGCAACCTTGAGGTACTGGTGATTGACCCAGTAGGCTTTCTCCATGTCGAAACGCGCCGGCGATGCCGACACGTGATCGAAATCGAACAGGTTCTGCATTTCCTCGCGCGTGAACAATTCCTGGTCGCCGTGGCTCCAGCCGAGGCGGATCAGGTAGTTGAGCATCGCCTCGGGCATAAAACCCATCGCGCGGTATTCCATCACGCCGAGCGCGCCGTGACGCTTCGACAACTTGGCGCCATCAGCGCCGAGGATCATCGACACATGCGCATAGGCCGGGGGCTGAGATCCCAGCGCCTTCAAAATATTGATCTGGCGCGGCGTGTTGTTGACGTGATCGTCGCCACGGATGACGTGGCTGATGCCCATGTCCATGTCATCAACCACCACGCAAAAATTGTAGGTCGGCACGCCGTCGCCGCGCGCTATGATCAGGTCGTCGAGTTCCTTGTTGTCGAACACGATCTCGCCCTTGATCAGATCCTTGAGCACGACCTGCCCGTATAGCGGATTCCTGAAGCGCACCACCGGCTTCACGCCGGCCGGCGGCGTCGGCAAAGTCTTGCCCGGCTCCGGGCGCCAGCGGCCGTAGTAGCGCGGCTTTTCCTTGCGCGCCTGTTGTTCGGCACGCATCTGGTCGAGCTCTTCCTTGCTGGCGTAGCAGTGATACGCGGTGCCGGCGGCGAGCATCTGCTGCACCACCTCGGCATAGCGCGGGAAGCGCTGGGTCTGGTAAATCTCGGGAAAATCCGAGTGCAGGCCGAGCCACTTCATGCCCTCGAAGATCGCGTCCACTGCGGCCTGGGTCGAGCGCTCGCGGTCGGTGTCCTCGATGCGCAGCAGGAATTTGCCGCCATGCCGCTTGGCATAGATGTACGAGAACAGCGCGGTACGTGCGCCACCGATGTGCAGGAAGCCGGTCGGGCTGGGCGCGAAGCGGGTGGTAACGGTCATGGACAAGGGCTGCAAAAATAAGGGTCGAAGTTTAACAGGTCGCACCCTGCTACCGAATCGGTCAGTCTGCCGCCACGTTCAGAAAACCGTCATCAAAGCCACGGCCAGCCCGGCGTAGATCACGACACAGGTCCAGAAATATATCGGCGACTCCTCACGGTTCACAGTCCGGCTGCCGATTCCGGAGCGGACCTGGATGCTGCCGGTCACTGCCGCATAAGCCGCATAGATCAGCACACAAACACCGAGCAGCTTGAACACGGCGTGCATGGCTCAGCGCGGCTCCCGCATCAGCCGGCGCATCAGCGTCAGTACGCCGATGATGCCGACGCAGAGCATGCCGTACATGATCATTTCAAATGGCCAGAGATTGTGAGAGGTCGGGTCCAGCGCTGTATCCAGCAGGAATCGCAGCACGACGAAGCCCATGATCGCCACTGGCACTGCGGCAGCCAGTCGCCAGCCACCGCTCCATTTCCACAGTGCCCATGCCGGCAGGGCGAAGCCGGACAGCATCAGGAGCAGCACTACGCCCATGAAGCCGGACATGAACACCCGATCGCTCGTGGTCACCGGTTGTTTCATGCGCGCTTCGTATTCCTGCCACTCGACGGCTTTCTGCGCCTGCAACAGTTGATCCACCCATGCGGCGTGCGCGTAGCCGGCAGCGGGTGCGTCGGTACCGGTGATCTCGACCGGATAGATGCTGATCGCCTGCCCGAAACGCGTGCCGGGCTTGTTGACCAGAATGCGAATCTCGTCCACCTCGCCCGGATCGATGAACTCGAACCAGCCCAGTGCCTCGCCCGACCCTTCGTGCGGAACCGAGGCATTGGTCGTGGCACCGACTTCCCGGCCGTGGAAAAACGGCCGCGCCCAGATGCTGACCGGACGATCGGCGTTGTAACGGATGCGGACGTAGAACGACTGGCCCTTGCCCAGCGTCACGGTGGCGCCGGGCGGATCGGTCGCAATCACCGTGGCGGTAACCTCCGCATGCGCAAGGCCGGGTAAAATCAGCCACGCCAGCAACAGAATCATCAGACGCATTAGCCCCCACACTTCCGGTTATTTGCCCGCGGGCCGGTAGTGGCCCGGCTGCCTGCGGAAAGCGACACAGAACCGGTTCCAGCCGTTGATCGCGACGATCGCCAGCGACAGATCGACCAGTTCCTTTTCCGAGAATTGCTGCCGCGCCTCGGCATAGACCTCGTCGGGCACCTGCGACTGCTCAACGCGGGTCAGCGCCTCGGTCCACGCCAGCGCGGCGCGTTCGCGCTCGCTGTAGAACGGCGCCTCGCGCCAGGCCGACAGCAGGTAAAGACGCTGCTCGCTCTCGCCCTGGGCGCGGGCATCCAGCGTGTGCATGTCCAGGCAGAACGCGCAGCCGTTGATCTGTGAGGCACGGGTCTTGACCAGTTCCAGCAACGGCCGCTCCAGCCCGCTCTGATTGACGCAGGCCTGCAGACCGGACATGGCCTTGTACACCTCCGGCGCAACCTTGATGAAATCCACTCGTTCCTTCATGACATTCCTCTGATTGGGCGGCAGGCGCGAGGATACACCCGCCGGAAATGCAGTCGTGGACAAGCCCCTCGAATCGCGAGCTGTGGGATAATCAGCGCCGTTTTTTGAATGAACCGGATTGCCATGTCCTCAGATGTAGAATTTTCCAAACGCCTCACCATCGAACAGGTCGAAGAAGGCCACGATCTCGCACCCAAGTTCGACCGCGACGGCCTGATCGTCTGCGTCACCACTGCCGCCAACAGCGGCGAAGTGCTGATGGTCGGCTACATGAATGCCGAAGCGCTGAAGAAAACCATCAGCACCGGCGAGGCACATTACTGGAGCCGTTCGCGCCAGGTGCTGTGGCACAAGGGCGCGACCAGCGGGCTGGTGCAGAAAGTGGTGGAACTGCGCGTCGACGACGATCAGGACGCCGTGTGGCTGCGCGTCGAGATTCCCGGCGACGCCTCCTGCCACGTCGGTTACCGCTCCTGCTTCTACCGCTCGGTGCCGATGGGTCCCGGCGACTTCAAGCGCGTGCTGAAGTTCGAGGAAAGCGAAAAGACTTTCGATCCGCAGAAAGTCTACGGC
>JBOICJ010000011.1:0-6049 GCA_050740035.1 Stenotrophobium sp.
GCCTTGATCAGGTAATGCGGCACACCCAGTTCCAGCAGGCGCACGATCGCGCTGGTGGCGTCGTTGGTGTGCAGGGTGCTGAGCACGAGATGGCCGGTGAGCGCCGCCTGCACCGCGACCTCGGCGGTTTCCAGGTCCCGGATTTCGCCGACCATGATGATGTCCGGATCCTGGCGCAGCAGCGAGCGCACACCATCGGCGAAGTTGAGGCCGATGCCGGCATTGACCTGCATCTGGTTGAAGCTGGGCTCGATCAGTTCGATCGGGTCTTCGATGGTGCAGACATTCACCGAAGGTGTGGCGAGCTGCTTGAGCGTGGAATACAGCGTGGTGGTCTTGCCGGAACCGGTAGGGCCGGTGACCAGGATGATGCCGTGCGGGCGCTCGATCATGCCGCGCCACTGGCGTTCGTCCCTCGCCGAAAGGCCCAGCGCCTTGAAATCCTTGACCAGCACTTCAGGGTCGAAAATGCGCAGCACGAGTTTTTCGCCGAACGCGGTCGGCAGGCTCGATGCGCGCAACTCGATTTCCTTGCCCGAAGGCGAGCGCGTCTTGATGCGGCCGTCCTGCGGCTTGCGCTTCTCGGCCACGTCCATGCGGCCGAGAATCTTGATGCGGCTGGTCACCGCGATCATCACCGTGGCGGGAATCTGGTAGACCTCGTGCAGGATGCCGTCGATGCGGAAGCGCACGTTGCCGATGTCGCGGCGCGGCTCAAGATGAATGTCGCTGGCGCGCTGGTCAAAGGCGTATTGCAGCAGCCAGTCGACGATGGCGACGACATGCTGGTTGTTGGCATCGATGCTGCCGGCCCGGCCCAGGTCGATCAGCTGCTCGAGGTTCTGGACGTTGCTGAAACCGGTCTGCCCGCGTTCGTTCTCGCTGGCCTTGACCGAGCGCGCCAGCGCATAGAACTCCAGCAGATAGCGCTCGACATCCTGCGGGTTGGCCAGCACACGCACGATCTTTTTATGCTTCAGCGCCGGTGCCAGTTCGCGCTCCCACTCGCGCAGATACGGCTCGCAGGTCGCGATGGTGATCTCCGTCGCGGTCACCTTGACCGGCAGGATGCGCACGCGCGCTGCGTAGGCGTAGGGAATCTCGGAAGTCACCCGGCTGACATCGATCGACAGCGGGTCCACGCGCAGATACGGCTGGCCGCTGCGCTGCGCCAGCCACTGCACCAGCGCCTCCAGCGTCAGCAGACGTCCGGCAGCCTGCGGATGTGGCCATTTGCACTCGGCGATGGTCACCAGCGGATGCGCTGGCACGGTCCCCGTGGCTTCGAGGCGCACCCGCAGATCGCGCGCCTGCTCCGGCCCGATCAGCTTGTCGGCCACCAGCGCATCGAGCACCTCGCGCAACTGCAACCGGTGCTCGGGCACGGAGGAGGTCTGCGGAACTGCGGACATCACGAATCCTGAATCAGAGTGACTCGGCTAGCCTCGCATGAAGCGGACGCAGGCGCTACTGCCGCGTACTCGATCAGAACGGATTGACCGTCGGCTTGCGCGTGTAGTTCACGTATCCGAGACTCGCGCCGGCACGCAGACCGACGCCGGTGCGGATCGGCGCCAGCACGATATCGCCGGAGCGCTGATAGTTCATGCCCAGACCCGCGACGATGTAGAGACTGCCATCCACGGCCGGGAAACGCTGGAACAGATCGTAAGTGCTGCGCAGGTTATAGACCAGCGTAAACACCTTCGAAGCGTTGCCGCCGAAATCCCAGCCCACCGACGGCCCCTGCCAGTACACCGGCATGCTTTCGCCGCCCTTGTAGCTGAAGGTGCCGTGTCCGTAGCGCAGGCCGACCACGGCCGCGCCACTGCCCTCCTCGCCGACGATGTAACCAATCGGCTGGCCAAAATCCGAGAAGACCTTCTCGACCGCCAGCGCCAATCCCTTGGTGTTTTCGCCAAAGAAAGTATTGGCCGCCTTGATCACCTCATCCTGGTTGTAGGTTTGATCGCCAAGATTCCGGTCCTGCGCGGTATCGCCACTACCAGCCGTCGCGCTGCTGGCGCTGGAGGACGTGCCGTAGTTGGAATCGTGATCCGGTTCTACCGTCTGCCCGGCACAAGCGGCAAGACCGGCACACAGCATCGCAACGAGATAAATACGCATAAGACACCCCACCAGGAAATTATTTTCTGCCAGTTGCAGACCTATTACAGACCTTCATCCCGCGGGTGAGTTCGATACGCAGCATCCTGCCCTGCATTTCACGAGCGAAAACCCGGCCATGCCCTGGCAAAGCCGGAGATCACTGCAATGTCGCGGGGGGATGATTATTTCCAGCAATCCGCAGCGACGACCCCGCTAGCTTGTCCGGTAATTGCCTCTGCGCCACTGGCGGTATAGGTGAACGTACCGCACTTGTCGTTGGCCTGAGGCCCGCCGGCGGCAGGCACTGCTGAAATGGTGTAATCGTCACCCGCACTACTCACGCTGAGACTCAAAGTGTAATCCGCAGTGCCCGTAGCAGGGACATTCACGGGAAACAGCGCCGGCAGCGCTGCTCCCGTGTAGGAGTTGTTGCTGGTGAAATAACGCTCCAGCGTCTGTGCCAAACCCAGAATCGCAACCTGTGCCTCTGAGCGTCTCGATCGCTGCACATATGACGTATAGGCAGGAATACTGATCGCAGCCAGAATGCTGACGATGACGATCGTAATCATCAGTTCGATCAGCGTGAACCCTGCCTGCGGCAAACTGGCTCGATGCATCGTCATGCGCACTCCAATCATTGAGAAATAGCCATCGTCTAGTTATTGCTCTGCCAGAAGGTCTTGGTGGTGTCGATATTGAGTCCGGGATTGAAGCACTCGGCACCGACACAGACCAGAGCCTGATTGGGCAGACAGGAGGAACCGGTACAGACATGATTCTGCCCGTCACTGCCAATCTGGCTACTGATGGACGGGAACAATATCGTCGGATTGGGCGGCAATCCGCCCTGCTTCAGGCTCTTGGCTCGATCTGCCGTAGTCAACGCGGTCGGCGTCGCATTGGGATCCTGACTGAGCGGATCGGTCGGCGTGGCATCCGTCACACTGATTTCATACAAACGCGACAAGCCCTGCGTCGCAGAGCAGGCATTGCCAGAGGAAACCCCAGGCTGGAAGCTGGCAAACAACACCTTGTTGTCAAAAGTCGTTGCTTCCGACATCACTTTCTCGCCGGTCAAGGTGCCCGCACCCAAGGTGATGTAAAGACCTTTCTTGGCCTGAATATCCGCATGGGCCTGGGCTGCGGTCGTTGCCGTTGCCGACCCCGCAAGATTATCGGTGGCGTCATACAAATCCGCAGCGCCATTGATGAACAGCGGCGTGCAGGTCGTACTGCCGGCGGCGCAGATGCTGTCGTTGCTGATCTCAGGGTCTCGCAAGACATAAAACCGGTCCTGATTCACTTGCGACAAGGGATGCTCGTGGAAGCCCGACCCCAGTGAAACCGACAGAAATGGCGTTGTCGTATTCTCCGTAATCAGCGCGATGTCCGGCGTCTGGAAGAAACGCTGAGCCGTCGCCGCCGTAGCCCCGGACAGTGCCGCGATCTTCTGCACAGACGCATTCGACAAACTCGGTATACCGTTGCTGTCCTTACCCAGCACCACACGGAACACCTGACCTCCGGTATCGGCCAGATAAATGCGATCCACCCGGCCGTCGTTGTCCATATCGATCGGACGTGGCGAAGCAGGAATGCTGTACTGCATATCCGGCACCGAGATATTGGGATGAACCGGGTCAGCCGGGGCATCATGCCCAGCCCACCACAGCAAGGCTCCGGTATTGGCATCCGCAACGAACAAACCACGGCCAATCGAATCCGGGGTGACTGCAGAGTTCTCACCACCATCCTCTGACGGGTCATAGCCGCCCGAAAAAATCAGGACATCCTTATCGGCTCCACCAACGCGGATACGGGCGTGGATGGCGCGTGACCAAGTCTGGCCCAATTCGGTATAGGCGCCGGTACCACCTTTGATCTCGAACTTGAGTAGCGGCTTGCTGCGATTGGTAACATCGAGTGCATAGTAATTGCGCCCGCCACGACGCATACCTGCATAGATATAGGCAAACTCACCGGACTCTGGCGTCCCTCCGCTCAATATCTGGCCATTGCCGTTGGCATCATTGATCCATGCCGTGATCGGGCCATCCATGCCGTAAGGACGCGTCAGGTAGGTGCCGCTATCGGTGAAGTAGGTATTGAGGTTGGGTAACAGTTCGGGCGGGATGAACGCGAACTGCTCCGTGCCATCCGTGGCATTGAACGCATGCAGATAACCCTGATTGTCACCCATGAAAATCGAGATATCAGGGTTTGCGTCGGTGCCGCCGTAAGTAATCAGCTGAGGTTCGGCATGCAGCGGATCACCCATTGTTTTTCGGGCATCCGTTGTACTACCGTCGCCGTTCTCGTCCAGCACATCGATGCCTCGCGCCCATTGCAACAATGTGGTGCGGTCTGCAGCCGTCGCGGTCGCCGGCAGGCCTAGCATCGCCGAGGTGATCGCGGTATTGCTCTCGTTGACTGCATTGGCAGTAGTGGTCAGATCGGAATTGCTGGGCGTCGCCCCAGTAAACGTATAAATATTTCGGGTATTGGTCAGCACACTGGCCGCGCCACCCTTGGCCACAGAATTCCCATCCGGCGCGGGGCTCCAGAAGCTCTGAGTCCCTTCTTTGAAGAACCCAGTTGCAGGATCCACCGCCAGAAGCGGTCCTGCTGGCGCAGCCGTACTGTCGTAAATCTGCGGACCGCTATCAGACGCCGTCTGGAATAATTGATAACGTTTGAGATTCCCCAGCCAAGCCACGTCCGATGCAGGCTTGAATACGGCGAAATACAGCTCGTTGCGGTGCGTAAGCCGGTTGAACGTATTGACTGTTACGGCTGGCGCCACGAAAGTCGTGTTGATATCCAGAATGTTGCCGATAATGGTCTTGAATGCGCTGATCAATTCACTGGACGAGTTCGCCGGGTAGTACTGACCGCCACCCGCCTTCGCCATCTCGGATAGGAATTCCCCGCCGGCAGCATCGGAACCCGTCGCGCCCGATGCAACACCCGGTCCGAAACCAATGGTGTAGGTGCGCACCACTTGGCTGCCACCAAACGCCGCACTCTGATCCTGCGTATCAAGATACTGTGCGATGTCGTTACCGCACTGCCAGCACAGAGCGTTATCGCCACCGCAGTTCCAGCCACTGCTGCTCTGTCCAGCGCGGAATGTAACTGCCGCGCAGGAATGCCCAATCATGCTCTGGATATTCTGTTTGGCGCTCAAGTTATTCGGTGGCCCATCCGACTGAAAAGTCTGGTTGGGCGCACCGTCGGACAACAACACGATATTGTTGGATTGACAGCCGTCATTCATCGGCGATTTGTAAGTCGCCGTGCCGGTCCAAGCCTCAGATTTGCAATTGGAAGACGACAGGTTAGCGTCAGTGCAACCACTCGGATAATAGTGCGTGGGCGTATCCGAAAACGTGAGGCCGGAACTGATCTGCATATCCGCTGCCTGACTCAGATCATCGCTGCTGTCGACCTGGTAACCGCCGCCACGCGTGCGGCCATAATAAGCCGCCTCACCGCGAAAATAACGCGCCGCCTCGTACATCGTACCCATCGTCGGCGTCCAGCCGACCGGCGACATACCGTTCACCAATTGCGTGAAATACTGGCGCACAGTCAGTTGCGATAGGCCGCCCTGCACAACAATGTGCAAAATCGGCGCCTTTGAGGCACTTTGGTCTAATGAATAGGCGGTACGCCGCCCGCTGCCCGTGATCAGGAAGGACATCGAGTTGAACGGGGTCCAGCCGGCGCGGTTTACGATTTCCTGAACAATGCTCTTGAGTGAGGGACTGGAATAGGTCTGACCATCACTCCATGACGGCACGCTGCTCCAGCTGACCGTCGCTGATGTAGCCGTCCGGCTACTGATATTGCTGGTGCTGCTTTTGCATGCCGCTGCATTATCCGCCGCCTCGCCTGCGACAACCAGACTCGATGCACTGGTATTGCTGCCCTGGGC
>JBOICJ010000012.1:0-9622 GCA_050740035.1 Stenotrophobium sp.
GTCACCGACCTCGCCAAGAAGTACGGTGACCGCACGCTGTATTCCGGCGTCAACTTCAGCGTGCCCAAGGGCGCTATCGTCGGCATCATCGGCGCCAACGGCATGGGTAAAACCACGCTGTTCCGCATCCTCACCGGACAGGACAAGAATTACACCGGCGAGGTCAAGATCGGTGAGACCGTGAAGTTCGCCTACGTTGACCAGAGCCGCGACTCGCTCAACGGCGACAACAGCGTGTTCAAGGAAATTGCCGAAGGCAACGACATCCTGCAGATCGGCAATTTCAGCATGCCGTCGCGCGCTTACATCGGCCGCTTCAACTTCAAGGGCGAGAGCCAGCAGAAGCGCATCAAGGAACTCTCCGGCGGCGAACGCAACCGCGTGCACCTCGCCAAACTGCTGCTCACCGGCGGCAACGTCGTGCTGCTCGACGAACCGACCAACGACCTCGACGTCGAAACCCTGCGCGCGCTGGAAGAAGCGATCCTCGACTTCCCCGGCTGCGCGCTGGTGATCTCGCATGACCGCTGGTTCCTCGACCGCGTCGCCACCCACATCCTCGCCTTCGAAGATTCCGGCGAAGTGGTCTGGCACGAAGGCAACTACCGCGAGTACGAAGACGACTTCCGCCGCCGCACCGGCAGCGAGCCCGGCGTCAATCGCAAGGCGCGGCACAAGAAGCTGGCGTAGAAGTTCGTGTAAGGCTGTTTTGAGGCACCCGCCGACACGGCGTCTTGCGTCAACAAGCGGGTGCGGGAGGCGGGTGACTGGCCAGCTCCCGCACCCACGCTTGCTACGCTCACGGCTCCGTATCGCTGGCCACCCGCTCTTGCTGAGGGCGGGTGGCTTTTTGTTATTATTTATTAATTATATTTTAATATATTTAATATTTTATAACTCTCTTGCATCGCTATATAGCAAGAGCGGGTGATGTTTTTGAATGCGAATCGTAGGGCGGAATAGCGCAGCGTATTCCGCCTTCCGTGATCCCCGCCCCTATCGCCTTCCGCAACAACACGCACACCCGACATACTGGGCCATGCCCCAATACACACGCGCCTACGTTCCGGGCGGAACATTTTTCTTCACCCTGGCCTTGCTGGAACGCAAGCGGCGCCTCCTGACCGACCACATCGACCTGTTGCGCGACAGCCTGCGCAAGGTGCAAGAAACGCGACCTTTCAAAATCGTTGCAATGGTCGTCCTGCCGGATCATCTGCACTGCATCTGGACCCTGCCGCCTGACGATGCGGATTTTTCCACCCGCTGGCGTCTGATCAAAACCGCGTTTGCGCGTGCCATTCCAAAAACCGAGCGGCTATCGCCGCGCCGCCAGCACACCGGTGAACGTGGAATCTGGCAAAGGCGATTCTGGGAACACACCATCCGCGACGAGCGTGATCTCGCGGCGCACATCGATTACATCCACTACAACCCGGTCAAACATCGACACGTCAAACGTGTAGCCGACTGGCCGCACTCCAGCTTTCACCGATACGTGAGCGAAGGGGTGCTGGCACTGGATTGGGCAGCCGAACCGGCGATTGTGGATTTTGATTTGGAGTGACGCGGTGCCTGGATCTCTTGGAAGGCGGAATATGACCGAAGGAAATCCCTGTGGGACGCTGCGCTATCCCCCTACGGACAGGCCGGTGAGTGGAGTAAATCGATCTAACGAATTAGGCCGTAGGGTGGAATAGCGCAGCGTATTCCACCTCCCGCGAAATGGCGGGTTACGGCTTTCAGCCTAACCCGCCCTACAGGCTACGGGCTCATGAGGCAGCGACCTCTACGGGCGCCCATTTTATGAAACCGCGGAGATTCATTGAGAAGAAGCCGAGGTTAGCAAGAAGCATTGCGTAACTATGAGCCCAAACGCCAATAGCCGACCAGCAGAGGTTGCCTGCCATCATGATTAGAAAGCCGTACCGGCTCTTGTTGCCAAGTAGGTAGATGGCAGAAAACGTCAGACACATAGCTAGCCAGTCGATGCCAAAGTATTGCGTCATAGTTGTCCCTTTCACCACCACTTAGCGCGGGTGACGCCCTAACGCCAATTAGATTTCATAAATGAAGCCTATCACGGCAAAAACAGCTGCAGACCATTGCCGAGAATACACTCAGGCGCCTGTGCTTTTCTCCAAAAGCACACCTGCCAACAACTCATAACTCCTCAACCGCTCTGCATGCCCATGCAGATTGGACACCACCATCACCTCATCGGCGCCGCTATCGCGCGCCAGTGATTCAATCGCGGCTTTCACTTTTTGTGGATTGCCGATGACGGTGCGGCTGCGGTATTCGCGCACGGCGTTGCGCTCAAGCTCGTTATAGGGATAAGCCTGTGCTTCTTCGGGGTTGGGCAGCGGGCGGAACTCGCCGCGGCGGATACGCAGCCAGGCGAGATCCATGGTGGTGGCGAGATGATCGGCTTCCTCGTCAGTCGGCGCGCAGACCACGGCGACACCGAGAATCGCGTGCGGCTTGGGGAACTGCGGCGAGGGCTTGAAGCTGTCGGCGTAGGCGTTGAACGCCGGGCCGGCGGGCGTCGGGCTGAAGTGGCTGGCGAAGCTGTAACCCATGCCGGCGCTGCCGGCGAGCTTGGCGCTGGCGCCGCTGGAGCCGAGAATCCAGATCGGCGGCAGCGGCGTGTCGTCCGGAATCGCGAGCACCTTGCGATACGGATGGTTGGCGGGAAATGCCGTGTACCCGCAGAAAGCCAGCAGTTCTGCGAGCTGTTCCGGAAAATCGTGCCCATCGCTGGCCTCGAGCGCACGGCTCGCCATTTGGTCAGAACCCGGCGCGCGGCCCAAACCGAGATCGATGCGACGCGGATGCAGCGCCGCCAGCGTGCGGAACACTTCCGCCACTTTCAGCGCGGTGTGGTTGGGCAGCATGATGCCGCCCGCACCGACGCGGATTGTCTTCGTGGCGGACGCGACATGGCCTATGAGGATTTCCGGCGCGGAACTGGCGACGCTGGGCATGCCGTGATGCTCCGCAAACCAGACGCGCACATAGCCGAGTTTTTCAGCTAGGCGCGCGAGGTCCACCGTGCGACGGATCGCCTCGGAAGGCGTGGTGCCGGTCGGCACCGGCGCCAGATCAAGGATGGAAAGTGGAATGCGCATGGCATCGAGCCGCGCAGCCGGCGACCATCGGCTGCGCGGGTACGAATCAGGCCGCCTTCTTGACCGTACTGCCCGCCGCTTTGTCCTGCTTGAGCGTCGCCATGTCGATCACGAAACGGTATTTCACGTCGCTCTTGAGCATGCGCTCGTAGGCGGCGTTGATCTGCTTGATGTCGATCAGTTCGATATCCGACACGATGTTGTGCTTGGCGCAGAAATCCAGCATCTCCTGCGTCTCGGCGATGCCGCCGATCAACGAACCGGCCAGCGAACGGCGCTTGAAGACAAGGTTGGCCACCGCCGGCGACGGGTGCGGATTTTCCGGCACGCCGACCAGCGTCATGATGCCGTCGCGCTTGAGCAGCGAGAGAAAGGCGTCGAGGTTATGCGAAGCCGCGACGGTGTTGAGGATAAAGTCGAGACTGTTGCGCCGGGCCTTCATCTGCGCGTGGTCTTTTGAAATCACCACTTCATTCGCGCCCAGACGTTTGGCGTCTTCGGCCTTGCCGGCGCTGGTGGTGAACAGCGTGACGTGCGCGCCCATCGAATGCGCGAGCTTGATCGCCATGTGGCCGAGACCGCCGAGGCCGACGACGCCGACCTTATGGCCCTTGCCGATTTTCCAGTGACGCAACGGCGAATACGTGGTGATGCCGGCGCACAGCAGCGGCGCGGCGGCGGCCGGATCGAGCTTGTCGGGAATCCGCAGCACGAACTTTTCCCGGACGACGATGTTGCTGGAATAGCCGCCGAAGGTATACCCGCCGCCGCGCTTGTCGGCGCCGTTATAGGTGCCGGTAAACCCGTTCTCGCAATACTGCTCCAGACCTTCGCTGCAACTGGCGCAGCCCTGGCAGGAATCGACCATGCAGCCGACGCCGACCAGATCGCCCTGCTTGAAACGCCGCACATCCTTGCCGACCTTGCTGACGCGGCCGACGATTTCATGGCCGGGCACGCAGGGGTACTGGGTGCCGCCCCACTCGCTACGCACCGTGTGCAGGTCCGAGTGACAGACGCCGCAGTAAAGAATGTCGATCTGCACGTCATCGGCGCCGGGTTCGCGGCGCTGGAAATCAAGCGGCGCCAATGGCGAAGTGGCACTGTTGGCGGCATAGCCGTAAGTCTGAAGCATGGCGAAACTCCTGAGCTGAATTTGAAAATCTTACTCTCTCGCAAGCATCGAGCGTGGACTCGATTGCGAGTCTTTGATGATAAACCACGGCAGTATCGCCTTCTGGCATAAAATGCCGGGAATTATTTCACTGACGTGAATCCCGCATGCGTGAAGTGCTGTTTGCCGCCGCCGTGTCGCTGTCGCCGTTGCTGGCACAGGCCGCCGGCCCGTTCACGCTCGGCAGTGCCGATATCAAAGCCGGCGCCATCATCGCCGACAAGTTCACCTACAAGGGTTATGGCTGCCACGGCGACAACATTTCGCCGGCGCTGGCCTGGCACAACGCGCCGGCCGGCACCCGCAGTTTCGCACTGACCGTGTACGACCCGGATGCGCGCGCCGGCAAAGGCTGGTGGCACTGGGTCGTGTTCGATATTCCGGCGACCACCACGACCCTCGCCGAAGGCAGCATCCCGGAAAGCGCGGTGCAGGGCCGCAGCGACTTCGGCACGCCCACTTATGGCGGCCCCTGTCCGCCTGCGGGCGACAAGCCGCATCACTACATCTTCACGCTCTACGCGCTCGACATCGACACACTCGGTCTCGCAGCCGGTACGCCGGCCGCAACCGTGAAAAACACGATCAACCACAACACGATTGGACAGGCGAGCTTCACTTCACTTTACTCACGCCGATGAAAAAATCGATGACAGCCGTAAAAAAAATCACTCCGAAATCTGCCAAGACCCGCGGCCCGCTGGCCTGGCGCTGGCACCAGCACCAGCTCAAGCCGGTGCATTACGTGCAGACGGTGAAGCTCGACGACCTGATCGACATCGATCGCCAGAAAGCCGCGCTGCTGCAAAACACCGACCAGTTCGTGCGCGGCAAACCCGCCAATCACGTGCTGCTGACCGGCGCCCGCGGCACCGGCAAGTCGTCCATCGTCAAGGCGCTGCTCAATCACTTCGCGCCGCAGGGTTTGCGGCTGGTGGAAGTCACCGTGCACGACCTGATCGATCTGCCGGACATCGTCGCGCCCCTACGCGAGAAATCCGAACGTTTCATTCTCTATGTCGACGACTTTTCGGTAGCGTCCAACGACACCGCACTGACGGCGCTCAAGACCGCGCTCGATGGCGGCGTCGAGGAACCGCCGGACAACGTACTGATCTACGCCACCTCCAACCGCCGTCACCTGATGCCGGAGACGAAGAAAGACAACCAGGAATATCACTGGCAGGACGACGAACTGCATCCAGGCGAAAGCACCGAGGAAAAAATCTCGCTGTCGGAGCGCTTCGGTCTGTGGTTGTCGTTTCCGCCGTTCAATCAGGAGCAGTACCTGGAGCTGGTGCGCCTGCATCTGCGCAAACTGGGCGTCGCGGCGCTGGATGAAGATGGCGAAAAGCTGGCACTGCGCTGGGCGCTCAATCGCGCCTCGCGGTCGGGCCGCGTCGCCTCGCAGTTCGCGCGCGACTGGGCGGGACGGCAGGAAGGATAAAAGGCTGGTCAACGCCGCCCCAAAGCGATAACCTCCTCAGTCTGTGCGTTGTGCCATGCGACCCGGGAGAACGGGCGCAGGTGTTGCCGTCAGAGCAGCCGGCCATGGGGAGAAATCATGTTTTTCCGGATTTCCAAAGGGTTCTCGCATGTATCCATACGCCATACGTCCGGCGCTGACCGCGGTCATCACCACACTGATGCTGCTCGCCAGCAGCTCCGCCTTTGCCATCAGTTTCAATCTTGACTATGGCGATGGCATCAGCGGAGTTCTGAACAGCACGCTCACTGTCGGTGGCGCCTGGCGCATGCAGAAGCGCTCGGCCGACCTGATCGGCAAGAGCAACGTCAACCCCGATGTCTGCGCCGGCCAGCTGCAATCCTGCCAGGGCGTATTCATGGATCAGACCGCGCCGGCCAAGGCGCTGGTGGCCGCGCCCGGCGCGTATTCGCTCAACGGCGATGACGGCGACCTCAACTACGACCAGCATGATCTGATCCAGGGCGTTGCCAAGCTGACGCAGGACATCAAACTCAGTTACGGCAACTTCACCTTCTTCTCGCGCTGGCTGTATTTCTACGATGCAGTCAACAACAACTTCACCGAATACCACCCCAACCGCATCACCCCGGAAAATTTCAATCAGGTCGGCTACGCCCCCGGCGACCGCTCGTTCATCGATTCCGGCATCGCCACGCCCATCGTGCAGGCACTGTATTTCCCCAAAAACCGCGTGTTCGGCAGTGGCGGCGTGGTGCGCAATCGGCGCACGGATGGCGAGGCGCTGAAACAGGCCGGCACCAATTTCCAGTTACTGGATGCCTTCGTCAGCGGCAAATTTCCCCTGCCCGGCAATCATTCGCTGACGCTCAAGCTTGGCCGCCAGACCGTGAACTGGGGCGAATCGACGACGCTGGTGATCAACAGCATCAACCAATCCAATCCGGTCAATGCCAACAACCTCAACCGCGTCGGCTTCCAGCTCGAGGAAGTGTTCACGCCGGTCGGCATGCTGTTCGCCAGCACCGATCTCGGCCATGGCCTCAGCGTCGAGAGCTACTACCAGTACGAATGGGAGCCGGTGGAGATTCCGACGCCGGGCACCTTCTTCAGCTTCCTCGACATCGGCACCAACAATGTCGGCCGCAGCGTCGCCATCAATTTCGGCGGCCCGGCGGAAGATCCCTATGGCATTGCCAAGCCGCAGAACAATCCGCTGGCGCTGATCGCCAGCACCTCGACCACGATCGAACGCCTGCCCGATCATGAAGCGCGCAACAGCGGCCAGTACGGCGTGTCGCTGAAGTACTACGCCGACTGGCTCAACAACGGCACCGCGCTGGGCCTGTACTACATGAACTACCACTCGAAGCTGCCCTACGCCAGCTTCTACGCCACCCAGCAGAGCTGTGCCAAAAACGCGACCAACTCCCTGGCGTTGCTCACCAGTTGCACCGACATGCCGCTCAACCGTATCCTGCTCGGCCAGGATCCGCGTCTGGCGACCAGCAGCGTCGCACCGCTGGACAGCGCCAAGTTCCAGCTGGAATACCCGGAAAACATCAAGATGCTGGGCGTGAGCTTCAACACCACGGTCGGCGATGTCTCCCTGCAGGGCGAACTCGCCTATCGTCCGAATGCACCCTTGCAGGTGTCGCTGGTGGACCTCGCCTTCGCCTCGTTTGGCCCGACGCTGACCAACTGCCAGGACCCGAACCAGCATTGCACCGGTTCCAGCGACGGCAGCATCGGCATCGATGGCAAGACCCACGGCCACAGCGACTTTATCGATGGTAACGGCAGCAATCCCTACCCCGACACCATCGATGCTGGCGTACCGACCACGGCGCTGCTCGGTATTCCCGGCATCACGCTGCCGCTGGGCCTGCCCAGCGCCATCTCGCTGGGCCACATTCCCGGTGCGGCGCGCTCTTTCCCCAACTTCATCATTCCCTACCGTGGCGGCACGCTGGGCGAAAACCCGGCCACCGATCTGACCCGGCCGCTCGACCGCAACAACCCCGGCTATATCCGCGGCTGGGAATATTTCAAGACGCTGCAGTACAACTTCGGCGGCACTTATGTTTCCGGTGCCAGCGATCTGTTCGCCGCCGCCATCGGCGCCAGCCAGATCCTCACCGTGTTCGAACTGGGCGCGACACAGGTGCCAGGCCTGCCTTCGCTGGATCGTCTGCAGATCGAAGGACCGGGCGATTACACCTCGGCCAGCGCCGGTGCCGATGGCTCGGGCGCCGACGGTTCGCGCCGCGCCTGTTCGACCAATGCCGCCTGCACGGTCGGCCCGGACGGACTGCGCTTCAACCCGCACCAGCAGCGCGACGGCTGGGTCACCAGTTTTTCCTGGGGCTATCGCCTGATCAACATCATCAAATACGAAAGCCTGTTGCCTGGCATCAGCGTGCAGCCGACGATCGTGTTCGCGCACGACGTCAAAGGCACGGCCCCCGGCCCGGCGGAAAATTTCGTCGAAGGCCGCAAAACCATCGTCACCAGCGTCGAGACCCGCTACAAATCGGCGCTGTCGTTCACCGTCGGTTACACCTGGTACACCGGTGGCGGCGAACACAACCTGCTGCGCGACCGCGACTATTCTCAGGCCTACATCAAATACCAATTTTGACCGCCTGACTCCAGCGCGCATGAAAATGGGCGGCCCGGAGCCGCCCATTTTTTATCGTACTGCTGCCACGACCTTACGGCCGTTAAGGCGCTAACCACCCAGCAGACCTTTCACCTTGTCGATGTACTTCTGCATCGCGCTGTCTTTAGTCGCGCCCTTGAGCTTGGCCCAGGCGTCGTACTTGGCACGGCCGACCATGTCGAGCATGCCGGGGCGCGAGCCGGAAGCATCGCCATCGGTGGACTGCTTGAACAACGCATAAAGCGCCAGCAGGTCATCGTTGCTGGGCCGCTTGGTGAGGGTTTTGACGTCTTTCAGTGCCTTTTCAAATAACGGCTTGAGATCAGCCATAACTACTCCCGTCGTGAAATGTGTGGAACGGTTTTATAGCACGCCTGGGAAACTCTGACTAAGCGTCACGAGCGAAGGCAGATTGCGCGAGGACGGAGCGCAGGAGCCGCAGTGTACAGAGATGAGTACATGAGGATTCCGAGCACCGCCCTCGCGCAAGCTGCCGAGCGCAGTAGCTTAATCAGAGTTTCCCTAGATGCGTCCACCAAAGAACCGTCCAGCGCCACGCCCATTGAGCGGAAACGCCCAGCCGGCCTCGAACTGAAAATCGACGAACCAAGTCACGCGCAGGCGCACGCCGACATCCAGGCTCATGTGCATCGCGCGAAACAGCGCGGTGTTGGCCTGTGGCGAAACGTTGCCGCCTTCCACGCCGATCAGACCGCGCAGCCACGGCTCGCCGATCGGGCGCTGATACAGCGCCGCGAGGTAGTAATAGGCATTGCCGCTGAAGCTGTAGCTCGGGAACGAACGCAGATTACCGGAGCCGCCCAGCGAGAAACGGCTCAACTCCGCAGGTCCGTTGTAGAGTGCACCGGCCTGCGCGGTCAGCTGCAAAGTCTCGTAGTCGACGTGGCCCACCGGCAGATAGCGGTCGTAAGCCGCGTTCAAAAAAGTATAGCCATAATCGGAAGCCAGTCCGCGCAAGGCCACTTCACTGCGGAGATTGAAATTCTGCCCTTCTTCGCTGTAAATCAGGTTATGCAGGTCGCGGTAACCGACAAACCCGACCACGGCGTTGGCGGCGCCATACGGCGGCGCGGCACCGGGCCCGTTGCGGTTCTCGTGCGTCGACAGCCAGCCACCACCCGCAGTCCAGCCTTCGCTGGCGGGGCCGCTCGAATAGGTGCGCGAGCCATCGAGTTCCCAACTGATGA
>JBOICJ010000013.1:0-1682 GCA_050740035.1 Stenotrophobium sp.
GCATTGATCGGCCCGCGCGGCATGGAGCTGGCGCGCTCGGTGCCGATCAGCATCCACATCGGGCCGGCGGCCGCGCCGATGACGGTTTCGCGCACCGGCGACCCCGGCTTGCGTTAATCTGGACTTCAACCTTCGCTGCTGGCGCGCTTCTTGCGTAGAGTCAGTCCATGATGACCGCAAATCCCGCCAGCGTCCGGCCCGAGGCGATCCTCGACGGCCTGTCCACCAGCGTGGTCTGTCTCGACCACGAGCTACGGATCACCGCGCTCAACGCCGCCTGCGAAAGCGTGTTCGGCGTCAGCCGCCGGCACGCGCTGGGCGCGCTGCTGCGCGACGGCCTGCCGCACTTCGCGCACTTGCAGGAGCGCCTGCAGCAGGCACTGGCATCCGGCGCCGGCTTCATCGACCGCGAGCTGCCGCTACAGCGCCCCGGCGACAGTCCGATCACGGTCGACTGCACGGTCACGCCGACGCTGGTCGAGGGCCGCGCCGGCCTGTTGCTCGAAGTCCTGCCGCTGGATCGCCTGCTGCGCATCTCGCGCGACGAATTGCTGATGGCGCAACACGAAGCCAGCCGCGAACTGATCCGCGGCATGGCGCATGAAATCAAGAATCCGCTCGGCGGCATCCGCGGCGCGGCGCAGTTGCTGGAGCGCGAATTCCCCGACTCGCAGCACCGCGAATACACCCGCGTCATCATCCGCGAGGTCGATCGCCTGCAAGGTCTGGTCAACCGCATGCTCGGCCCCAATCGCGCGCCGGAGAACAGTCAGTTCAACATCCACGAAGTGCTGGAGCATGTGCGGCAGCTGGTGCAGGCCGAAGCGCCCGACACGGTACGTTTCCTGCGTGACTACGATCCCTCGATTCCCGAAATCCTTGCCGACCGCGGCCAGTTGATCCAGGCCACGCTCAACCTCGTGCGCAACGCCATGCAGGCGATCGCGAACGACGGCCAGATCGTGCTGCGTTCGCGCACCCGCCGCCAGAGCACCATCGGCAGCGTCCGCCACAAGCTTGCGGTGCAGATCGACATCGAAGACAACGGCCCCGGCATTGCGCCCGCGCTGCTGGAAAAAATCTTCTACCCGATGGTCACCACCCGCGCCGAGGGCACCGGCCTCGGCCTGCCGATCGCGCAGTACCTGATCCACAGCCACCGCGGACTGATCGAATGCCGCTCGCACCCGGGCTGCACCGTGTTTTCCATCCTGCTGCCCCTGGAGTCGCCATGACACTGACTGTCTGGGTCGTCGATGACGACGAATCCATCCGCTGGGTGCTGGAGAAATCGCTGACTCGCGCCGGCATGGCGGTGAGCTGCTTTCCCGGCGCCGCCGAACTGCTCGATGCGCTCAGCGACGGCGCGCCCGACGTGCTGCTCTCGGACATCCGCATGCCCGGCGTCAACGGACTGGAACTGATGGCGCGCGTGCACGCCGCGCAGCCGCAACTGCCGGTCATCATCATGACCGCGCATTCCGATCTCGACGCCGCCATCGCGGCCTACAAGGGCGGCGCGTTCGAGTATCTGCCCAAACCCTTCGACGTCGACAGCGTCGCCGCGCTGGTGCGTCGCGCCGCGCAGAAAAATTCGCAGCCGCCATCGGCCGCCGATGTGTCGCCGGGCTCCGCCCTCATCGGCGAGGCGCCGGCGATGCAGGACGTGTTCCGCGCCATCG
>JBOICJ010000014.1:0-7973 GCA_050740035.1 Stenotrophobium sp.
GCATAACCCATATAGGTGCCGGGCACCATCTTCATCGGATTGGTCAGAAATTCGTCGAGTGTCTTTTCGCTCCAGACGATGCCCGAGTTTTTCATCGCAGGAGAATAGTTGAATCCCTTTACGCTGCCGGCGCGACGTCCGAACAGGCCGCAGTGCCTGGGACCGGTGCGGTCGTAGGTCAGGGAGTGACATGCGCCGCAGCGGGCGTAAACCGCCTCGCCGTTCTTCGCATTGCCGTGCAGCGCCGTGTCCGGCGTTGCGGCGGGCGCAGTGCCCGCCGCAAGCGCCAGTGCAACACCGACTAGCAGTGTCGCAAGCGTCCTCATCTCAGACCATGAACGCAGAAGGCACCGGCTCTTCGCCCAGCGCGTTGCGCAGGATGGCCCAGTGCATGGCCTCGTCACCGAGGATGCTGGCAGCCGCCTTGGCCAGATCGCGGTTGCCGAACACCGGCACGGCGCCCAGGTAGGCGCTGACCGCGCCTTGTTCAAGCCCTGCGGCAAAGCGCAGCACGTCGGCCTGATTCTTGAGCGTATCCACCGGGAAGTTGTACTTCTCCTTGGCGTCAACCGCCTTGCCGCCGAGCTTGATGATGGTTTTCGACAGCAGTTCGGCATGTTGCTTGTGATGGCCCTGGAAAGTCACGGCCAGCGCCAGCACCGGCTTCTGCAGCAGACCGCTTTCGGCACCGACCTGGTACGCCGCAATCGCTTCAAGCTCGGCCCCGAGCGCACTGTTGAGCACGCCGACGTCGTTGCCGGTGGCCGATTTTCCGGCGCTTTTTGCCAGCGCATCCTGCCCGGACAGCAGCGCGATGGCCGTGCCCGACAGCATCAGTCCGGATTTCTTCAGGAACGACCGTCTTGCGGTTTTGATGACCGGATCATCGGCCAGAGTAATAAATGACATGATGTTCTCCATTGTGTGAGTGACACAAACGTTCAGACGCCGCGTTTATCGCCCGCCTGAATTTCCTGCAGCCGCTTCAGTGTGCCGGCGACGATGCGATCGCAACGCGCACCGGCAAATGCGAAAGCGTCTTCCAAGCTGAAATCGATCTCACGCGCCAGCGCCTCGCGCAACAGGCCCTTGGCGCGGAAATAACGGGTGCGTACCGTCGCGGCCGGTATGCCCAGGCACTGCGCCGCCTCCTCGACATTGAGTTCCTCGACGGCGCGCAGTACGAACACCGTGCGGAACGCGTCCGGCAACTGATCGATCTTCTGTTCCAGCAGCCGGCGCATCTCGCCGCGCAGAGCGGCCCGCTCCGGCCGTTCGGTCAGAGATTCGCCCATGTTCATCTCCAGAGTTTGCTCATCGGGCTCATGCTGGCCATCCATTGATATGACTTCGGCACGGTGATTGCGCTTGCGCAAGCGACCGAGCGATTCGTTGACCACGATGCGGATCAGCCAGGTCGAGAGTTTGGAATCGCCGTGAAATTTCGCGATCGCACGGTAGGCATGCAGATACGCTTCCTGCACGGCATCCTCGGCCTCGGTATCGTCTTTCAGGATGCTGCGCGCGGTCCGGTAAAGCGCCTGGTTGTTGCGCCGCATCACTAGCGTCAGGGCATCGTGATCGCCCGCCGCGATACGCCCGGCAAGCTGCACGTCGGTCAGTCCCTGCAAATCCAGCCTTGCCGATACTTGCTGCATGTGTCCCCAAATATGCTCGTGGAACCGTGTTTTCGCAGTATTGGATGCGGTCAGTGGCAATTACGTTCCCGCCCTGCTTCACCTCACCTTGCGCGCCTGCCGGCCACGCGGCAAGCTGGCAAAACTTGCGGTTGGCTATCATTGCCTTGGGGGATCGAAATGACTGCTTCGAGAAAAGCGCTGTGTCTGGTCTACGCACTGATCGGTCTGTGCGCGCTGGTCGCCACCTGGAGCCATAACGCCGCGTATCTGGGCGAAGGCTTCGTCGCCGGCAATCTGCATTTCTGGCGGGACACGCTGATCAGCCCGGCCAGCACTTCGATCACGCTGGATTTGTTCTTCCTCGGGCTGGCGCTGAACCTCTGGATGATTCTGGAGGCACGGCGCATCGGCCTGCGATTCGTCTGGCTGTACATCCTCGCCGGATTGCTGATCGCGATCAGCGTGGCTTTTCCGGCATACATGATCCGCCGCGAACTCCTGCTCGCGCAGCGGGACACTTCGCCGCAAGGGCCCGGCCTCAAGGCGGCCGACATCATCGGCCTGCTGATCCTCGCGGGCATCACCCTCGCCTTTGCCGGCTGGACATTGGCCGCCGTCATTTACCGTTGAAGTTTGCGCATCGCCGGCGATCTCCTCATCCACAGAGATGAGGTGTGTGTCGATGGCGCGCCGCATAGTGCAACCTGTGCAGAAAGCCACGGCGCCTTGAAGGGGAACCCAGATGTCGGCAAAAACTTCCGAGTATGGCGCGATCGTCGTCGCCTATCTGCTGTGCATCGCCGCGGGCGCGGCTGTGCTGTTCTATTGTCCGCAACTGCCGCAACCCTGGGACGCGCTTGTGGCGGACGTGGCGGCGACGGCGGTGATTTTTGCCTTCAGCCTCGGCTACCGTAATTCCAGTTTTTATGACCCGTACTGGAGCGTGATTCCGCCGCTGCTGGCGGTGTACTGGCTGATCACCAACCACGCCGACATCAACGATGCACGCGTGCTGGCCGTGATGATCTTGGTGTGGCTGTGGGCGATCCGCCTGACCGCCAACTGGGCGACCTTCTGGGGCGGGCTGAATCATGAAGACTGGCGTTATCCCATCGTGCGCGCACGCGCCGGCAAGTTTGGCGTGCTGGCGGATTTCGCCGGCATCCACATGTTCCCGACCGTGCAGGTTTTTCTCGGCTGCCTGCCGGTCTACGCGGTGATGACCCACGCAGGAGCACCGCTGAACGCACTCGACGCACTGGCCTTCGTGGTGACGCTTGGCGCCATCACCATCGAAACCGTCGCCGACCTGCAACTGCACGCCTACATCGCCACGCACAAGAAAGGCAGTTTCATCGGCAGCGGGCTCTGGGGCTGGTCGCGCCATCCCAATTATTTCGGCGAACTGAGCTTCTGGTGGGGCCTGATGCTGTTCGGACTGGCGGCGGCACCGACGCAGTGGTGGTGGATCATCCCCGGCGCACTGGCGATGACCCTGATGTTCGTATTCGTCAGCATCCCGTTCATGGACCAACGCAGCTGCGAACGGCGCCCGGCCTACGCCGAACACATGCGCAGGGTTTCGGCGCTGTTGCCGCTGCCACCCAAACGATAACGCGACGCCGAATCGCAAGCGCGCTACATTGCGCGTCTCATTTTCCGGAGAGTGCCCCCATGTCACGCAATATCCTGATCACCGGCGGCAACAGCGGCATCGGCTACGAGATGGCGCTGGCGCTGGCCGGCGGCGGCGACCGCGTGGTGATCGCGGCACGCGACAGCGCCAAATCGCAGGCGGCCATCGATGGCATCAAGGCGAAACATCCTGCGGCACAGGTCAGCGCGATGGCGCTGGACCTCGCCGATTTCGGCAACATCGATGCCTTTGCCGGGAATCTGCTGGCAAAGATGCCGGTGATCGACGTGCTGATCCTCAACGCCGGCCTCTACACCATGAAGCTGCACACGCTTGCCAATGGCGACGAGGCGATGATGGGCATTATGCACTTCGGGCATTTTCGCCTGACGCAGCATCTGCTCGACGCGGTAAAGGCCGCGCCGCAGGGGCGCATCGTCGTCACCAGCTCGATGATCCACAACCTCGGCCGCATCGACGAAGCCAGCTTCACCGACCCTTCGCGCCATCGCAGCGGATTGCATGCTTATGGACAGGCCAAGCTGGCCAATCTGCTGTTCACGCGCGAACTGGCGCGACGCCTCAAGGGCAGCAAGGTCACCGTCAACGCCTTCCACCCGGGCGCGGTGGCGACCGATATCTATCGCCAGGCACCGGGCCTGCTGCAACCGCTGATCAAGGCGTTCATGCTGACGCCGGCGCAGGGCGCGGATACCGCGGTATGGCTCGCCACTGCGCCGGAGTTGAAAAACGTCAGCGGCGAATATTTCATCAAGCGCAAGCAGAAAGCCGGCAGCGCCCGCAGCCGCGACGCCGCACAGGCCGCGCACTTGTGGCAACTCAGCGAGCAGCGCATGGCGCGTTAAGCAATACAAAGAAAAACCCCGCCTCCCTTGCAGGAGACGGGGTTTCGATTTCAGCAGCTACGCCTTCAGGCCGCGTCGAGCTTCGGCGCTTCGTTGTAGAACTGCTTGAACCACTCGCGGTACTGGATGATCGGGCCGTCGCCATCGCACAGCAACGGACGCGCGCGGTACTTCTTGTTGTTCCAGACCACGAAATCAACGCTCTCGAAGCCGGCGCTTTCCTCGCCCTCGGCGCCGCCGATCATGTGATCGACCAGTTTCTTGGCGATCGCACCTTCCTTGCTGCCTTCCGGATAGACCTTGTGCGTGAAGCTCATGTTCATCTGCGATTTTTCGCGGGTGATCGCTTGCGTGTACGAGATCATCGTCGCGGTCACGCCTTCCTGGGTGAACTGGAACACGTTGAGGCCGGGTCCGTAACCGTCGCCAACGATGTAACCGTTGGCCATGTCGATGTGGATCACGTGCTTGTTGAAAGTGACCTCGGCCGGCGGGATGCCGGGGGCGCCATGCAGGAACTTGAGATGCGCGAAGTCGACGCCGTTCTCGGCGATTTCCTGAATCGCGGTATCGGCAGTCCAGGTGCCGCGCCGCGTCGGTACATAGCCCGGCTCGGTCAATTCCGGAATCGCCGGCAGATCCCACGACGGCGCTTCCAGCGCCGGGTGATACCAGCACCAGATCAGGCCGAACTTCTCCTGTACCGGTAGCGTCCTGACGATCGGCTGGAGGGTGGTGATCGGCGGCATGCGCTTGGCATAAGGCACGGCCTTGCACCAGCCCTCGGTGTTGTATTCCCAGTGGTGGAACGGGCAGCGCAGATGCTCGCCGCAAACCTTGCCGCCATGGCCCATGTGCGCACCCAGATGCGCGCAGTACGGGTCAGTCATGCCGACCGCGCCGGACTCGGTGCGGTATAGCACCCACTCCTGGTCCAGCAGGTTGACGTTGCGCACTTCCTCTTTCTTCAGGTTCTCCGAGTAATCGACGAAGTACCAGCCGGTCGGAATCGGAAACGGGCAACGCTCCATATTCTTGGATTCAAGCAAGAGCTTGAGGTTAATCGGTTTCGAAGTCATTGATCCTCCTTCAACTAAGCGCATGAGCGCAGCAAAATTTCCGCACTCATCATCGAATGGGAAGCCTGATTTGGAGCCTTACAATGCGGCCAAAAGACCATGCAGACATCTTTAGTACGCATCTTGCGCCCGGATGAAATCTGAGGCAGTCGAAATACCGACCGCCCCTTAAACAGGCACTATTAGTATCATTTACCCTGTCCGAAAAAATGCTGCATAAGGATGAGATCGATGACCCTGAAACCCGAACTTGAGCAACTGGCATCGGCGCTGGCAAAACCGGCCCGGGAACTGTCCGCACTGGATGCGCTCGACGGTGCGCAGTTGCAAAGCCTGCTGCAGGGTTTCCGCGGCGCGCAGACCCGTCAGCGCGCCGACATGCAAAAGGCGATCGATGGCGCGCTCAAGCACATCCCGGCGCTGCTGCGCGGGGCCGTCCTGAAAATTTTGCGCGGTTAGGAGATTCGCCATGAGCAAACTCGCGATCCGCGCCGAAATCATCAAGCTCGCCCGCCTGTATCAGGTCGAGGACGGCACGCTGGAATTTCTGCAGGCCCTGCCCGCCGAAGAGATCCGCACGCTGCGAGTCGCAGCGCAGGACAAATTGTTTGGCGACGACACCCGGTTGTTCCAGCGCCTGGCCGCGGCCAGCGTGCTGCTGCCGCTGGGCCTGATCGCGATGATGGCGGAAAAAATCTTCGGCCCGGTGCTCGGCGCACGCGTCGCCGGCGAGATGAACTGGAAGCGCGCGGTCGATCTGGCCGGGCGTCTGCCGATCTCATTTCTCGCCGACATCAGCCTGCAACTCGACCCGAAACGCGCGCGCGACATCATTCAGAATCTGCCGCCGGCGCGCATCCGCGATGTCGCCGTTGAACTGCTCAGGCGCCACGAGTTCATCACCATGGGCCGCTTCGTCGACTACCTGACCGAAGACGCCATCCGCAAGGCGCTGGACGCGTTCACCAATCCCGCCGATCTGCTGCACGCTGGTTTCTTCATCGAGAACAAGTCGCAGCTCGGCAAATTGATCCGCATGCTCAGCGACGAGCGCCTGCGCGCGGTCATCATCGCCGCTCAGGATCCGCAGCAGAATCTCTGGTCGGAAGCGGTGGCGTTGATGTCGCACGTCGACGACAACCTCAAGCGCAAGCTCGGCGACCTCGCCGCCGAACAGGACGAAAGCGCGCTGTCGGGTTTATGCCGCACCGCCTACGAGCAAGACCTGTGGGACTCGGTGCTGCCGGTAGTCGCCTGCATGTCGGAGCCCAGCCATCGCAAGCTGTTGCGCATTCCCGAGCTCGCCGACCGCAAGATCATGCACGGCATCCTCAACAGCGCCGACGACAATGGTCTGTGGGCGAGTTTTCTGCCGCTGATCCGGCTGATGCCGACAGAACAGTTGACGATGACCGCCGAGGTCGCGGCGCAACTGCCGGCAAGCGCGCTGGAAAATATCCTGCGCGCGGCTCACGCCGCCAATCTCTGGGACAGCGTGCTGCATCTGGCGCGCGACATGGCGCCGCCGCAGATCGCACAACTCGCCGCCGCCGCCGGCGTACTGCCGCGCGAGGCGATCGCCCGCATCATCGAAGTCGCCGACGAACTGGATCTGTGGCAGGCGCTGCTGCCGCTGGCCGAACAGATGGACGACAGCCACAAGCGCATGATCGCCGACCTCGCCGGCCTGGTCGGGCGCGACACACGCCAGCGCATCGTTGCCGCCGCGCGCGCCGCCGACGCCAGGCTGTGGCCGGCGCTGCTGGATATCGTCGCGCTGATTCCCAAAGCGGCACGCGCGGAATATGCCGACACCATCGCCGAATACGCGCGGCGCGAGCCGCAACTGGTCGAGGTGCTGGAGCCAGCGGCGCAGGCGCGCGGACTCGATGATCTGCTGGATGTTGCCCGCAAGGCCCTGAGCGCGCGGTAACGATCTGGAACACGCCACCCGCTCTTGGCATCGGGCGTGAAAATGTTGTTATAATTTATAATATTATTTATATATATTATTATTATTTATAACAGTGTCTTACCCAGAATCGACGACAGCGGGTAGCGCAGAAACAGTCCGAACACGCTGCAAGCACGCAGCTCGCTCACGGATGCCGACCAGGCTGACACGCACGCGCCCGCACGACATCCATCGCGATGACGCACGCCTCATCCCAAGAGAACAGACAATGAATCGAAGCACTCGCTATCATCCGCAGGCGTCTGTATATCCAGTCATCATGACCACGGCGCGGATGCATCAGGGAGAACATGCATGAATGTCATCATGGGCGCGGAGGTTCCGCGACGCGGCAATTTCTTTTCGCGCGGGCTCGGCCGTCTGGTGCTGTGGCTGATGGGCTGGCGCGTCGAAGGCGCGATCCCCAATCTGAAAAAAATGGTGCTGATCGGCGCCCCGCACACCTCCAACCGCGACGGCGTGATCGGCCTGACGACGATGATGGCGATCGGCCTGCGCGCCGGCACCATGATCAAGGACAGCGCCTTCAAGGGCATCATCGGGCTGATACTGCGCTGGTTTGGCGCCATCCCGATCAATCGCCGCAGCCCCAAGGGCGTGGTCGAACAGAGCATCGACGCCTTCAACAACAATCCGGCGCTGCTGCTGCTGATCGCGCCGGAAGGCACCCGCAGCAACGCCATCGAATGGAAGCGCGGCTATTACCACATCGCCCTCGGCGCCAAAGTCCCGATCCTGCCGGCCGCCGCCGATTACAAGCGCAAAGCCATCATCTTC
>JBOICJ010000015.1:0-5931 GCA_050740035.1 Stenotrophobium sp.
GTCTCACCGCGGATGGGAACATCAGCTTTGGCACCCTGACCGCAATCAACACCGGCTCCGGTTTTGAAGTATTCGTTGATGTCCAATCGTTCAATGGCAGCGTCAACGGCGGACCGATCATCGTCGACAACGAAGATTCCTTCGGTGACCTGGATATCAATGCGGGCACCAGCATCACGCTGGCAGCGCAACCCACCAGTGGCACTAGTATCGCTGTCAGCGGCTATGACGCTCAGGATGACTCTGGCAACACGGCCTCTGTAGGGTTGCACGCGGGCGGAGATATCACCCTGGCCGGCGCGGTCTTGGTCTCGGCGGAAAATGGCACGGTCCCCAGCAGCGGAACCGCGGCGCTGGATATCGAAGGCGATAACACCTCAATCGGCTCGCAGAGCGGGCCCGGCTCCATCCACCCCAGTGTGTTGGTCACCAGCGCCGGCAATGTCGCCGTCAACATCGCCCCCAACAACGAGTCCCAGGCCCAGCTCAGTGGCGACCTGATTCTCAGTTCGACTGGAGGCGCGACTGGCGATGTCAATCTGTCGGGCAGCATCAGCGCGGGTCACGTCCTGGTGAACAGCGACAATGGCAACATTGGCACGGAAACCGATCAGAACGACACCCTGTTTTTGGCCGCCGACTCCGTCAATATGTTTGCCACCATCGGCAGCATCGATATGAGCCTCAGCAATATCACTGTTGGCACCGGCACTTTTCCTGGCACCGGCACCACCGGTTTTGGCACTGAATCCGGCGGCAGCGGGATCACGGGGGGACGCAGCGGGGGTCCCAATTTCTTGGGCATCGATCCGGCAATGATTTCCGCGCTGGGCTCGCTGGCGCCGCAGTCGGCCACGCCCAATGCCGCGTTCTTCGCCGGCGGCACCGTGGACCTGGGCGATCTCACGATGATTGGCGACTACCTGTACTTGAGTTCCAGCGGCAGTCCCACGGTCGGCCCGCTCTCACATAACGGCAGCACTCCGTTGTTCGTCAACTTCGTGCCCAGCAATCCGGCCAGCACGATCTCGCTGACCGGCGTTGATACGTTGGCAACGACCTTCAACGGCCCGCTGACCCTGGCGTATGGCTCCAGCCAGTACACCGGCCCGATCACCGCCGATCCAGGCGGCCAGCCTTTGGACGTATTGCCGACCAGCACCAACTTTGTCTTTGACACCCCCGGCGCAGTCAGCGGCTTTGACGCCCTGCAAACCAACGGCCAGGTCGCCCAGATCAAAAACGGCGTGCTGACTTTCCGTGGCCAGACGACGCCAACCCCACCACCGCCGCCCGCGGACGATGAGATCGTGGCAGCCGGAAAAACGGCGACGCAGTCGGTGTTGCAAAGCACGTTCGGCAACACCCCGGGCAGCCATCACACGCTGACCGGCGGCACCGACGAATACGGCAACCCGCTCGGCGACTACAGCAGCATCGAGCAGCAGACCGACAGCGACATCACCGATAAGAGCTGCAAGTAAACGGACGCGGGGGCAACCATGAACTCTAAAATATTCCTCAGTACCGCGGTCCTGACACTGTCCGTTTTTGCCGGCAATTGCTGGGCCACTGCCGCCGGCGAGGTGGCGCTGATCACCGGTCGTGGCACGGCAACGGCCTCCGACGGCACGGTGCGCTCGCTCGCCAAGGGCGATTCGGTTTATTCCGGAGAGATCGTCAATTCCGGCGCCAGCAGCTACGTCAACCTCAAGTTCGCCGACGGCGGCTTCATCCTGCTGCGGCCGCGCAGCCGTTTTGAAATCGCCGACTTCAAATATGCCGCAGCCGCTGCACCTGCTGCCCTCGTCGCCAAGTCAACCGCAGCAGCAGCACCGCCGGTTGCTGCGAGAAAACCCATCGCCAATCCCGTGATCGTCGCGCCAGCGGCCCAGGAAAACTTAGCCGAGCACGCGTTCTTCCGCCTGCTCAAGGGTGGCTTCCGCGCCATTTCCGGTCTGGTCGGGCACGTCAACCGCGCCGACTACCGCGTCTCCACACCGGTGGCCACCATCGGCATTCGCGGCACCGATTATCTCGCGGTGATCTGTGACGCGATCTGCGCGCACGACCCGGTGATTGCCGAAGTCCTGCCCAACGGCGCAAACGCACTCGGCGGCACGGTGGTCGGGGTATTTTCAGGCGGCATCTACATTGAGAATGCCGCAGGCAAGCAAACCGATGTAGCTCCCGGCCAATACCTGATCAACCTGCCGGACGGTCGACAGTTCGTGTTGCCGTCGATGCCGCATTTCCTGCAGGTCGATCCGATTCCCAATCCGAAGGACATTTGCGCCGACTGATTCATGCCCGGGTACAACGGCCCCTCCGGGGCCGTTTTTTTGCCACCCGCTGCCGGTATCGCAAGTTGAAAGATTGTTATATATTATTATATATAAATATAATTATATTATAATATATAACAATCTTTCATGCTCAATCCCGGAGAGCGGGTGCCGTTTATGATGCCTGGGATACATCGCAGTTCCTGAAGGAGTCCTCGTGGCACGCATACTCTTGGCATGGGAATTGGGCGCGGGACTGGGCCACGTCGCGCCATTGCGCGCACTGGCGCAGGAACTGCGACAGCAGGGCCACGATTGCACCTTTGCGCTGCGCGATCTGGCCGTGGCGGAAGAATTCCTCCCACCCGGACTTGGCCCGGTGGTGCAGGCGCCGCTGAATCTGGGCGCGATACAGCAGGCGGTCAAGACTCAGGTCAGTTACGCCAGCCTGCTGCACAACACCGGCTTCGACGATGCACAGGGCCTCGCCGCACGACTGCGCGCCTGGCGCAGGATCATGCTCGATCATGCCTGCGACTTGCTGCTGGCCGACCACGCGCCCACCGCCATCGTCGCCGCACGGGGATTGCAACTGCCCGCCGTGCAACTGGGCACCGGCTTCACCGTGCCGCCGATGCAGCAACCATTTCCGCTGTTCAGGGAAGATTTGCAGGTCGACCGCGACATCCTGCTGCGCAATGAAGCGGCAGTGCTCGATGTGCTGACACGCGCCCATGAACGACTGCAACTGCCGGCCCCGGGCACGCTGCAACAGGCATTCAACCACGCACAATCCGCACTGTTCAGCTACGCCGAACTCGATCATTACCGCTGCACGCGCAGCGAGCCCTATCTGGGCCTGCCGGACATCGCGCAGGGCGCAGCGCCGCAATGGCCGGCCGGCAACGATCCGAAATTGTTCGCGTACCTGCGGCCCTCGCAGCAGTTCCAGTCTTTGCTCACGGCCTTGCAACGCCTGCCGGCGCGGGTACTGGTGCGCGTCGGCGGTATCGCCGCGGATACACTGCGTGGCTTCGAACGGTCGGGTCTGCGCATCACCCACGACTTGATCGACCTGCGCCAGGCCGCAGCACACTGCGACGCCTTCGTCGGTTACGGCGCGCATAACGCCACCGCTGAAATGCTGCTGGCGGGAAAACCCGTCTTGCTGGTGACCGGCACGCAGGAACAAAGTCTGGTCGCACTGCGCGCGCAGCAACTGGGCGCGGGCCTGACGCCGCCCGCCACCGGCAGCTTCAACCTCAGCGCGGCACTGCGGCAGTTGCTCGACGATGCCGCACTAAGAAAAGCTGCGGAAAATTTTGCCGCACGCTACAGACAGCAGGACCGCAGCCGAATCATTCCCGCTCTGGTGCAGCACGCACTCGAGATGATCAAGACCCCGCCGCACGGCGGGCCAGCAGATTCTTGAGCGGCGTCAAACGATTCACCGCGCTCATGCCGGCATTGCGCAGGCGATCCCACGCTGCGCTGCGGTGGCCGAATGCCCGATGCAGGCCATCGGTCATCGCCAGCATTTCGAGATTGTCGGCCTTGCGTGTGCGCTCGTAGCGCTTCAGGCCGCGTAGCGCTCCGATATCCGCACTGCGCTTACGTGCCTCAACGATGACGTCCACCAATGCCGCAGCATCGGCCAGGCCCATGTTGACGCCCTGCCCGGCCAGCGGATGCACGACATGCGCGGCATCGCCCACCAGCGCCAGCCGCGGCTGCACGTAGCGGCTGGCGTGCAGCAGCCGCAACGGGTAGGCCACGCGCCGGGTCGTGCCGAGGATGGCGCCGAACTGGAATTGCACAGCGGCCGCCAGGCGGTTGCAGAAGTCCGCATCGTTCAGCGCCAGCAGTTCTTCGGCATGGGTCGCCGACCAGACAATGGATGAGCGGCCGTCGGCCAGCGGCAAAAAAGCCAGCGGACCCTCCGGCAGAAAACGCTGGCTGGCGACACCGCCGTGCGGCCGCTCCGTCTTGACGTGGCAGACCACGGCCTGCTGCGGGTAATTCCAGCGCAGGCATTCGATGCCGGCCCACAGGCGCAACTGCGATTCGGCACCGTCGGCCGCAAGCACCAGTTTCGCGGCGATCGCACGGCCATCGGCCAGCGTCAAGCGCGCGGCGTCATCCTCCACAACCAGACCCTTGACGCATGCGTTCAGATAACGCGGCACCAATTCGAGTTTCCGCCACAAGGCATCGAGCATCAAACTGTTCTCGACGATGTGGCCCAGCTCCGGCACGGCCAGCTCGGCCGCATCGAACTGCAAGGCGGATTCCGGATGCTCATCCCAGACGCGCATCGCCCGATAGGCGCTGATGCGCCGGCTGGCGATTTCCGCCCAGACGCCAAGCGCATCGAGAAACCGCGCCGACGTGCGCGAAATCGCGTACACGCGCAGATCGTCGTCCTGCGCGCGCCAGGCCTGCGGTTGCGCACCGCGCTCCAGCAGCGCTACATCGACGCCGGCACGGTGCAGCGCCAGCGTCAGCGCCGCACCGACGATGCCACCGCCGACGACCACGGCTTCATGCGAGATTTCAGTCGCGGCCATGATTCAGGAGGTCGGCGTGGAGCGACCGCGCACCAGTGCGGGCGTGATACCGGCGTAACCGAGGCTTTGCTGCATCACGCGGGTCTTGAGCGCCGGCGTCAGATCGAGTGCCAGCAGTCCGAGATGACGCAAGCCGCGCAGACCGGGAATGCGGTTGGAGAATGTGCGCACCAGCCGGTCGGTGAACTCCGCCATGCGCTGACGATCCTGCGCGCGCCGCCGCTCGTAGTCGGCCAGCAGCGTCGGCGCACCGCAATCGCCGGCATTGCCGGCAAGCACCTCGGCAACCGCCGCGACATCGCGCAGACCGAGATTGAATCCCTGCGCCGCCACCGGATGCAGCGCCTGCGCGGCGTTGCCGATGAACAGAGTGCGCGGTGCCGTCAGCGTTTCGTTCATCACCCGCTGCAAGGGGTGTGCATTGCGCCGGCCCAGCTCGCGGAACGCGCCCAGCCTTTCTCCAAACATCTCCTGCGCTTGCTGGAGGAATATTTCATCCGTCCACGCCAGCATCTCTGCGACTTTTTCGGTCGGCACGGTCCACACCAGCGAACAGGCGTTGTCCGGTTTCGGCAACACGGCGAACGGCCCCTCCGGCGTAAACCGCTCGTAAGCAACGCCGAGATGCGGACGTGTCGGCCGCACGGCGGTGACGATCGCCGACTGCCGATAATCGCGCGTCTCGGCCGACAGTCCCAGCAAGCCGCGCACCACCGACTGCGCGCCATCGGCGGCCACCACCAGGCGCGTATCGATCTCGCGACCATCTTCCAGCGTCAGGCGAGTCTGCGCCGCGTTCACCGACATCGACCGCAGGCGCGCCGGACAGATCAGTACGGCCGGCGTGCCCTGCATCGCCTGCCACAGCACTGCGCCAACATGGCGGAATGGAATGTTGTAGCCCAGCGCCGACAAACCTGCTTCTTCTGCACTGAAGCGCGCCACGCCAAAACGGCCGCGCTCGGAAATATGCGTCGCGGCAATCGGCGTCGCCGCCGCACTCATCTGAGACCACACGCCCAGCGCCGCAAAAATGCGATGACTGGCATCGTTGATCGCGATGCAGCGCTCATCCCAGC
>JBOICJ010000016.1:0-8103 GCA_050740035.1 Stenotrophobium sp.
GGGCCATTGGGGACTGCATTACCAGTTGATCAACACGCAGGAAAAGAAGCTGACGCAGCTCGGCGCCTATTACGACGATGAATACCGCAAGACCGCATCCGGCTGGAAGATGGAGGCGACGCGCTGCGTGGTGACTTCGACGCTCGTACTGGATTTGGGCGAGGCGGCAATCAAGTCGGTGTTCGCCGGGCGCCCCGGCTGAATTCGTTCAGTCCGGCGCCGTCACGCGGCTGCCGCAGGCCGCAGTCGCGGGAAGATCGGACTCGCAAATAAAAACCCCCAGACCACGAGCACGAAAGGCGCGGTCAGCGCCGGCATGCCCAGCGGCTCGAGCGCGGCCGACACCGCGGCGAATACGACCGTCGTCGTGATCGCGGCTAGAGCGGTGTATGCGACCGAGGCGGTGTTGATTGCGAAGAAAACGCTGCCCAGTGCGATTGCCGTCAGTGCGGGGTTGAAGCCGAAAGCGCCGGCGCGTATCGCCGGTTCGGCAGCGCCCATGCCCCAGGCCACCAGCAGACCGATGAGCGAGCCCAGCAGCGCCGCGGCACAAGCGCGGCGCGAAGCGATCAGCAAGCCGGCAGTGAAGATCACGCCGGTAATGACATTGCCCTGGAAGAATACTTGCGCGACGCCGCTGAACAGTCCCTGCACGATGGTCGAGACAGTGACGATGCCTTCGACGCTGGCGGCCTGCGGCAGCCCGGCGGTTGGCAACACCTGTGTCGTATGTAGCCGGCCGAAGCGCGCACAGGCCAGCACGAAGCACAAGGTCGTGAGGACGAACGGCGCCGTCAACACCGGCATTTTCCAGGTGTCCAGCAGATTCAGCAGCGCGGCCATCAGCACGGTCGAGCCTGCGGCAGCCAGAATCACATAGGCCCAGGCCAGCGCATCCGGCCGCAGGAAATACAGCAGCGCGATGGCGACCAGTGCGCCGTTGAAACCGAACAGGCCGGCACGCAGCCGCGAGCGGTCGGCGCCGAGCAGCAGCGCGGTCGCGGTGCTGGTGGCCGTGCCGACCAGCACGGCCGCGCCAAACAGCGTCGAGTTGTAAAAAATGCCGGACAGGAACAACAGGCCGGTGTAGCTGTTGTTCTGAAACATCACCTGACCGATGCCGCGCAAAACGGTATCGGTGAATCCGAGTGCCTGTGGCGCAAGCGCCGTGCCTTCGACGACCAGACCGGTCGATGTGAGCCTCAAGGGCCGGGGGACGGGGTTCATCGGCGGCATGGAAAACCTCTTGCTGCGATCGCGCTGGAATGAGCTTGAACGATAGGATTTCTACTGCGGTCAGCGGGCCGGATGTGCCGACGCCAGCTTCAAACCAGCGTGATCACGCTGTTGAGGAGCAGCCGCACCAGCATGGTCTGGCGGGTGACGCCGGTCTTGCAGAAGATCGAGCGCAGATGCGTGCGTGCGGTGTTGCGGCGCACGTCCATTTTTTCGGCGGCTTCGTCCAGCGTGTTGCCTTCGGCCAGCAGCATTGCCAGCGCCGCTTCCATGCGGGTGAGTCCGAACAGGCGGCGCAGCAGTTCATGCGAGGGCTGCGCGACATTGGATTCGGGGTCGCGCAGGAACACCACCAGTGCCGGGCGCTGGCGGCTCTCCGACCAGCGGCCCATCGGCACTGTGCGCACCAGCACGCCGAGTTTGCTGCGCCCCGACGGCCGCGTCACCGACAGGCCCTCGACCACCGCGGTCGATTCGTCTTCGCCGGGATTGCCGGGGCCACCCGCCAGCGCCTGCCGGATCATGCGTTGCAGTTCGCGCCCTTCGTGATTGACGTCCAGTGCCAGATTGTTGCCAGACAGCGTGATGCCGTCCTTCTCGGCCAGTATCCGCCGTGCCTCCACGTTCATTTCGAGAATATCGCCGTTCTGGGCGTAGCTGATCATGCCCAGCAGCAGGCGGTTGACCGTGCCGGAGAACAACTGCCGTTCGCATTCGAGCAGATCGAGGCGCGCGTGCAGTTGGATCGAGCGCTTGAGGTGTGGCAGCAGGAATGAACACAGGTCCTTGTCCTGCTGCGAAAACGGTTTGGCATCGTGCGAGCGGGTGACGCGCAAACGGCACTCGATGCCGTCCTTGGTGTAGATGTCGGCGCCCAGCAGATGACGAATGTCGAGCGGCTTCAGAAACTCCTGGTAGACCTCGCTCTGCAGCCACTGTTTGCCGATGATCTCCTCGGCGGTGGCGACTTCGCCTTCTTTCAGGCGGACAAAAGGGTCCACCGCAAAAAAATGGGTTTCATACGACTCGGTCGCCTGCGCCGAAACCTGACCGGTGTTGATCATGATGCCGGAGCTGTCGCTCGACGGCGGGCGCAGCATCAGGGTGACGTGTGCCGCCTTCAACGTGTCCTTGAGCATTTGCAGTGCGCTGTTCCACGGCGGCGACTCCATCGGCCCTTCGTAGATGGCGCCCAGCAGTCTGTCCAGAATCTTGAGGTCGGTGGCCAGTGCGGGAGCATCCGCATCGGCGGCGGCGCGCTTGGCGGCCGCTGCGCGTGACGGCTTGGCAGATGCTTTGGCTGGCGGTGGCATGGATACGGCATTCCTCACAGCGCTGCGTTTCGTCTCCGTGGGCCGGTAGCGTCCGCAGCCACCCCGGATGGGGCTAACAGATTGAGTATAGGTGATGTTTTCATAAATTGTGCATGAACCAGGCCCGGCCCCGCTGCATCGTGCGGCGAGCGCCTGCCCAGCGTTCGTCCGGATGGACGATTTGGTTCGCGGGGCCATGCGGGAACATGCGTCCACTCACGAGACGGATGGATAAGCAGTCATGATTAGCGAACAGAAAATGAAGCAGGGCATGCAGGCCTATATCGACGCGTTCAACCGCAAGGATCCGGAGGGCATTGCCGCGCTCTACAGTGAGGATGCAACCGTCGAAGATCCGGTCGGCAGCGCCCTGAAAAAAGGCAAGGCTGAAATTGCCGCGTTCTACAAGATGGCCGTGGCCACCGGCGCGCAACTGTCGCTGGCGGCGCCGATCCGCGGTTCGCACAGTAATTCCGCGGCGATGGCGTTCGACGTGAATCTCAGCATGCCGCAGGGTAAGGCAGTGATTCGCGTGATCGATGTCATGACTTTCAACGACGAAGGTCAGTTCACCTCGATGCGCGCATTCTGGGGCCCTGGCGACATGCAAATGCTGAGCGCAAAGTAATTAGGAGTCCATCATGCTGAGCCAGCAGGAGATGTCCGACCAGATCGAATTGCAGCGGCTGGTCACTGCCTACAGCTACGCCATCGACGAGCGTGCCTTCGAGCGGCTCGATGAGATTTTCACGCCGGATGCGCAGATTGATTACAGCGCGATGGGCGGCATGAAGGGCAGTTTCGCAGAAGTGAGCAAGTGGCTGCCGCAGGCGCTCAAGCCTTTTCCTGGCTACATGCACCTCATCGGCAATCTTGCGTTTGAAGTCAAGGGCGACCACGCCACCGGCAAGGTCGCCTGCTTCAACCCGATGGTGGTGCCGACGCCGGAAGGCGGCACCGACACCATGTTTCTCGGCCTGTGGTATCACGACCAGTACCGGCGCACGCCCGCCGGCTGGCGCATCAGCGAGCGCGTCGAGCACAGCAGCTACCACTACAACATGCCGGAGTGGATGAAGAAGGCGTTGAAGCTGGCTTGAGGCGGACAACGACGTGTGAATTTCGTCACCCGCTCTGTCTATCGCAAAGAAAAATTGTGTTATTAAATATATAATATATTTAAAATAATTAAATTTTTAATAACAAGAGTGCCAGGCAAAACCCTGAGAGCGGGTGACGAGAATTGAGCGATAGGCGCAAACAAAAGGCCCGCTAAATGGCGGGCCTGTTTTGTTCCAGCGCAATATCTACTTCTTGTCGAACGCATGCCGGATTTCCGGCTTGGTCTTGATGCCCTTGTCGATCTCGATGAAGCGCTTGCCCTTGAGGTCGGCCGGCACTGTCGCGGAATCCATGTAGAACTGTTCATACCACTGGCGGTTCTGGTAGACCGGGCCGTCGCCGTCGCAGAGCAGCGGATTGTCGATGCGCACCTTGTTGTGCCAGATCTCGACGTCCTCGCCGAAAGCCTTGTTGGTCAGGTCGACGTATTGCTTGACCATCGCGTCGCAGGCTTCCTGGGTCATGCCGGGGAATTTCTTGACCATCACGCCGAAGCGCAACTCGAAACTGTTGGCGTCGATCGGTGTGTGCGAATTGAGCAGCACCGATTCCACCGGGTAGCCGCCCATCGAACCGAACATGTGGGTGATCTGGTAGGCCGGGCCGTAGTAGCTGGCAATGGTGGTCAGGTATTCCTCGCTGCCGCCGAGCTTGGCGTTGAGCCCGACCATCACCTGCGTCGCCTTGTGGCCGTCGAACAGATCGGCGAAGTAGACGACGTTATCGGAGCCGTGCACCGAGACGAAGTGCGCCATGTCGGCGATGTTGTCGATCAGCTCGCGGCAGTTGATGTTGATGGTCCATTTCACCAGCGACCAGTCGGACCATTCGTCGGGTTTGAACACCGGCTCGATGCGCGGGATCGCGACGTCGTCGGTCGGCGGATGGCCTTCCGGGTCGTTCCACACGAACAACATCTTGTTCTGCTCGCAGGCGTGCCAGGTCTTGATGCGTGCCTTGGGCGGGATGCGCTTGGCGTAGGGGATGTGGTTGCAGACGCCGTCGCCGCCCCAGCTCCAGCCGTGGAACTTGCAGACCACGGAATTGCCGTTGACCGCGCCGAGGCCGAGGTCGGCGCCCATGTGCGGGCACCAGGCGTCCATGATGCGGACCTGTTGGTCCTCACCCTGGAACGCGACCAGGCGTGTGCCGAAGATGTTGAACGAATGCGGCTTGCCGTCCTTGTAGTCGGCCGCCAGTCCGAGGCAGTGCCAGCCGCGCGCGTAGCGCTCAGGCGGCGCCTTGGCTTCGATCTTGTGCAGAGGGGTGGGTGCGACAGCGGCTTTGATCACGGCAGACATAGGTCTGACTCCGAGGGTATATCGATGGCTGGCAGTTTGGTCAGGCGGGCGATGCTGCACATCACCCGTTTGAGTGAAATAATATTGCTGCACGCCAACATTTATTTTGGTTGTCACGGCCTGTCACCGGCGGGCCGCGCAATGCGAAAATCACTTGGAGGATGACATGTCGCAGCACGCTGAACAGACGACGGCTCGCGCACGGATCGAGACACATGAACCGGCATCGCCAACAGGCCTGCGACGCTACGCGCGGTCGGCGCTCAAGCGCGTCGAAAATGTCATCGGCGTCAGTGACGATGCCCTGATCGCGGAGTTGCGGCAGACGATTGAATCGCAGCGTCAGCAACTACAGGCAGCCGAGCAACGTCTGAGCGAATTGACGGCAGGCACGGGGCAAAAGGGGCGGATGCTGATCGCCGCCGCAACGCAGGCGGCGAAGACTGCGCACGCCCGGCGTCAACAGGGGCTGGTTGCCCGGCTACGCGATTTTCTGGCGCATCCATTGGATGAGATCACCGAGGCTGCGAGCACGGTGGCGACACAGGTGCAGGCTTTGCGGCCGACGGCTGTTGCCGCGACACCACGTCAGCCATTAGCACCGCCGCGGCCAGCGGCCGCAACGTCTGCGTCGCCGCCCAAGCCGGCTACAGCATCCATCCGGGTGGCGAAGCCGGCATCGGCTTCGGTTCCAGTCTCCGCCCCGACGCATACGCAAACGCAATCAGCGAGTGTGCCGGTCAAATCCACAACGGCCGTACGTCCTGCTACAGCCGCCACCCCCGCGACGCCGTCCAGCGTCGGTCACGCCAAGGCACAAGAGCGTGCGCCGATGTCCGGCTCGGCCAAGCTGGTCTGGATCGTCGTCGGTGGCGTCGTGGTGCTGGTGCTGGGGGTCATCGGCGGCGTGGTGGTGCCGCTGATTCTGCGCTGACGCGGGTCTGAAACTGCGCCTCGTCGTGTTGCCGGCGCCGGTCGCTGGACAGACATTCTCATGCGCGGAATGCCGACGCTGTCGGCAGCCATACGGCATCATCTCTAGTCATTTCAGACGATGACGCTGGCCCTGTTTTCTGTGAAAAAGTCGAACCTCAAGGTCGTGCGACTTCGAGACGTGACCGCGACTTCCGGAATTCACTGAGGCAGGAGAACGCTGTGCAAACCCAGAACCCGAACCCCAATTCGCCCGTCAGCGCACAGACTCTGGTGCAGCGCGCACGCGATCTCGTGCCCAAGCTCAAGGAGCGTGCCGCCAAGACCGAAGCCGACCGCAAGGTTCCGGATGAAACGGTTGCCGAGATGCAGGCTGCCGGCCTGTTCGACGTGCTCAAGCCGAAGCAGTACGGCGGCTACGAGATGGACCCGCAGGTGTTCTACGACGTCTGCATGACGCTGGCCGAAGGCTGCATGTCCACCGCTTGGATTTACGGCGTGATCGGCGTGCACAACTGGCAGATCGCGCTGTTCGATCCGCGTGCCGCGCAGGACGTGTTCGGCAAGGACAACAAGACCCTGATTGCCTCGACCTACATGCCCAAGGGCCAGGTCACGCCGGTCGAAGGCGGTTTCAAATTCAGCGGCCGTTGGGGTTTCTCCAGCGGCATCGGCCACTGCCAGTGGGTGTTTCTCGGCGGCCTGATCTTCAATCAGGGCCAGCCGCCGGAATACCGTACGTTCTTGTTGCCGCGCGCGGATTTTGAGGTGATCGATACCTGGCACGTCATGGGTCTCAAGGGCACCGGCAGCAACGACATCGTGGTCAAGGATGTGTTCGTGCCGGAGTACCGCACGCACAAGGCCAGCGATGGTTTCATGGGCACCAACCCCGGCCGCGACACCTTCACCTCCGATCTGTACAAGCTGCCGTTCGGCCAGATTTTTGTGCGTGCGGTGTCCTCGGCTGCCATTGGTGGCTTGCAGGGTGCGCTGGATACGTTCCTGGATTTCGCCAAGGTGCGCGTCGGTGACATGGGCAACAAGACTTCGGAGCAGGCGCCGGCGCAGTTGGCTGCTGCCGAAACCGCAGTCGCCATCGACGAGATGAAGCTGGTGCTGAACCGCAACTTCGACGTGCTGATGACCAGGATTCGCAACAAGCAGCCGCTGGACGACATCAAGCAGCGCCTGCTGTTCCGCCATCAGGCGTCGCAGGTGGTCGAGCGCAGCGCGCGTCATGCCTACCAGTTGTTCTCGGCCTGCGGCGGCCGCGGTATCTTCACCGACTTCCCGCTACACCGCTACATGCTCGACATCATGGCGGCGCGTGGGCACTACGCCAACAATCCCGAGCAGTTCGGCCGCAACTACGGCGGCGTGCTGCTGGGCCGCGATAACACCGATTACTTCATCTGACGATGAAGTAATCGGTTGTGTGGACGTCCTGTCCAAGACCGCGCCATCCCTGGCGCGGACTTTCAATTAAAGCTAAAGGCTCCGGTTTATGAGCGCAAGTGAAAATTCTTCAAACTGGGACCAGCAGTTCGACGTGATCGTCGTCGGTTCCGGCGCGTGCGGCATGACGGCGGCGCTGTGTGCGCAGGCGCAGGGCCTGTCGGCGCTGGTGGTGGAGAAAGCCGATCTTTACGGCGGCACCAGCGCGGTGTCCGGCGGCGGCATCTGGATTCCGTGCAGCGACGAACACCAGAAAGCTGGCGCCCACGACTCCTTCGACGAGGCGCTGACTTATCTCAAGCACCTGATCGGCAACGAAGTGCCGGAAGACCGTCTGCGTGCCTATCTGAAGAATGGACCGGAGATGGTGCGCTTCCTCAATCAGGAATACGGCGTGCGCTACCAGTCGGTGCAGCGTTACCCGGACTATTACCCCGACCGGCCCGGCGGCAAGGATGGTTTCCGTTCGATGGAGCCGGCGGATTTTGATGCCAGCCAATTGGGCGCCGAGTTCGAGCGCCAGCGCGAGCCGTACAAGGGCACGCTGCTGATGGGCCGCGTGGCGATGACCCAGGTCGAAGCCCAGAAACTGTTTTCGCGCGGGCCGGGCTGGATCTGGCTGACGCTGAAGATGATGCTGAAATACTGGTTCGATTTTTCCTGGCGTCGCCGTACCTGGCGTGATCGTCGACTGGTGCTGGGGCAGGGCATGGTCTCCGCGCTGCGCTACGCGATGATGC
>JBOICJ010000017.1:0-3182 GCA_050740035.1 Stenotrophobium sp.
GTGGAGCACCTGATCGGCGCCGACATCCATACGCTCGAAGGCATCGAGTGCCGCTTCCGTGTCTCACGCGCACGCGGCGCGCCGCCATTCACGGCCGAGGACAAGGCGCTGTGCAGTTTCCTGCTGCCGCACCTGAAACGCTCGATCCATCTGCACGCGCGGCTGGACAATCTGGAATGCGAGCGGCACCTGTTCGCCGGCGTCGTCAATCGCATGCAGATGGGCGTAATCAGCTACGCACGCGACGGTGCGATCCTCGACATCAATCCCGAAGCCAGCCGCATCCTCGCGGAGCGCGACGGCGCCTCGCTGGACGGCAACAACCTGTGCATCGACAGCATGCGCGAGCGCAACGAGTTCCGGCGTCTGCTCAACGAGGCGCTGTCCGGCAAGCGCGTCGCCAGCGGTCCCGGCCTGGTCGAGGCGATGTCGATCACGCGGCCATCCGGCCGCAACATGCTCGGCGTCGTCGTGCGCGCAGTCCCCGCGGGTCCGTGGCTCGTCGGCGACAGCCGCCCGGTTGCCGCAGTCTTCATCCGCGACCCTGCCGCCAGCGGTGGGCAACCCTCACAGGAAATCACCAAGCAACTGTTCGGCCTGACCCAGACCGAGAGCGCGCTGGCGATGAAACTGGCCGAAGGCCTGACGCTGGAAGAAGCGGCCGAGCAGCTCGGTATCACCAAGAACACCGCGCGCACCTATCTGCGCTTCATCTTCAGCAAGACTGGCGTCAGCCGGCAAGCGATGCTGATCCGCAAGCTGCTCAACAGCGTCGCGACGCAGGCCTGAACCGACGCAGGCTTCTTCCCGCTTTGCGCATGTCGCGTGCATCACGCATCCCCATACATACGGAATCTTCATGAACGAACTCAAGGACAAAGTCGCCATCATCAGCGGCGCTACCGGTGGCATCGGCCGCGCCGCCGCGTCACGCTTCGCCGAGGAAGGCGCCAAGCTGGTGCTGGCCGATCTCGGCGAGGGCGCCGGCGAAGCGCTGGCCAAGGAACTCCGCGAACTCGGCGGTGATGCGATCTTCATACGCACCGATGTCAGCAAGCCACGCGATCACGAACACTTGGTTGAAGCGGCGCTGGCGAACTTTGGCCGTCTCGACGTCGCCTTCAACAATGCCGGCATCTCCGATGGCCCGATGCCGCCGGGCACCGTCGACTATCCACTGGAACTGTGGGACCGCATCATCGCGGTCAATCTCTCCGGCGTGTTCTACGCGCACCGCGCGCAGCTTCCGGCGATGCTCAGGAGCGGCGGCGGCAGCATCGTCAACACCGCCTCCATCGCCGGGCACATCGCCTTCGCCGGCGTGCCGGGCTATGTCGCCAGCAAACACGGCGTGGTTGGCCTGACCAAGGTCGCGGCGGTCGAGTACGGCGCCCGGGGCATCCGCTGCAACGCCATCGCGCCCGGCATCATCGAAACGCCGATGACGCAGTCGGTGCTGTCGAGTAAGCAGTTCCAGGATCACACCCTCGCCGCCGTGCCGATGGCGCGCGTCGGCCGCGCCGAGGAGATCGCCGATCTCGCGCTGTGGCTGTGTTCGGATCGCGCGAGCTACGCCAACGGCCAGTGCTTTGCAGTGGACGGCGGTTATCTCGCACGCTGATTGCGTGCCTGAAAATCAGCATAATCCGTTTGGCGGGATCGTCGCGGCGTTCGGACCTAACCTCATACCTGCACATAATCGAAGGTATAGCTATGCCTTCCATCGTCAATGACGATCACCATCGTTCCCGAAAGCCCTGCCAGCTCATCCGTGCCAGCGTTCTTATCCACGCCCTTGACGCCGTTAACGCGCAGGGCGCAGCGGCTGCGCTAGACTCGCGCACCTCCGCACCCGCTTCGCGCATCCCATGCCTAACATCGAATTCACGCTTGACGGCGATTACATCGAAGTCAATCTGCTGCTCAAGCTCACCGGCGTCTGCGACAGCGGCGGCGCGGGCAAGGCGCTGGTGGCCAACGGCGCGGTCTCGGTCGACGGCCAGCCAGAGAACCGCAAGACCGCGAAGATCCGCGCCGGACAGGTCGTGACTTGCGGCGACGTGAGCATCGTCGTTAAACCCGACCGGGTCGCGCATCAGGATTCCCGCAAGCCATGAACCAAGCCGACTTCAGGCCCTGCCGTCTGCCGCCATTACAGTTGATCGACTGAAATCCAGCCGATCGTCCTGAAACAAGCGGCAACAAGACACCAGGCACTCCCGCTGTCGCAGGCCGCTGCGCTGCTTGACTCTCGTTTTACACGCATTTATATTCACCCTTATGGATGAATATAAAAACACGCAGTTGGATGAGTTGTTCGGCGCGGTCTCCGACGGCACACGGCGCGCGATCCTCGCGCGGCTGGCGCAGTCGGATGCACGGGTGACGGAACTGGCGAGCGCGTTTCCGATTTCGCTCAACTCCACCTCCAAGCACATCCGCATTCTCGAACGCGCGGGGCTGGTCACGCGCTCGGTGCAGGGGCGCGAGCATCTGCTCTCGCTCAACGCCGGACCGATGGCGGAAGCCGCCGAGTGGATGGAGTTCTACCGCCGCTTCTGGGCAGGCCGCCTGGCGGCATTGGAAGATTTCGTCGTCAGGAAACGCAACGCGGACAAACACAGGAGCAAGAAGCAATGACACAGCCACAGACCAGCAGCACCAAGGCCGCCGCCATTCCCGCCGCAGGCATCAAGACCGGCAAGATCGTGGTCAGGCGCACCATCCCCGCCACCGTCGACGAGCTGTTCGACGCCTGGCTCGATCCCGAAAGTCTCGCGCAGTGGATGCTGCCCGGCGATCACCGGCGCAACACCGTGAATGTGGATGCGCGCGTTGGCGGTGCCTTTGAAATCGTGATGCACCACCAGGACGGCGATAAGCGCCATTACGGCGAGTACCGCGGTATCGAGCGCAACAGGAAGCTGATGTTCACCTGGTTTTCCGAGGCCACGCATCACAGCGAAACGCTGGTGACGGTGGAATTCCACGCCGCCAGCGACCACACCGAGATCGTGCTCACGCACGAGCGCATGCCCGACCACGAGGCTGGCCTCGGTCACACCCGCGGCTGGACGCGGGCGCTGGAACTGCTGGAAGGTTTTCTCAAACACTAAGCGTCCGCCGCATGGACAAGGAGCACGACAGGATGAACGCACAACTGAACCCCATCACCCTCAGCG
>JBOICJ010000018.1:0-1831 GCA_050740035.1 Stenotrophobium sp.
CAGCAGATGCGTGCGGCCGCTGGCGCGCGCGCCGCTGATCAGTACTGCGCCGGACAAATCGCGCAAGGCGGCAACCGCAGCGTCATTCGGGCCGCTGAAAAAACTGTCGAAGCTGGCGGACTCGCGCAGCTGCACCGGCAGCGGCAGTTGCTGGCCGCGCATCACTCGCCCCGGTAGAGCGCGCTGCGCAGCCAGTGTTCGCGGGTGTGGCGCAGCAGCACTGCGATCACCGCAGCGGCCGGCAGCGCCAGCAGCACGCCGATGAAACCGAACAGTTGTCCGCCCGCCATCACTGCGAAAATTACCGCGACCGGGTGCAGGCCGATGCGGTCGCCGACGAGGTTGGGCGTGAGGAATGCGCTCTCGGCGACTTGGCCGACGCCAAAGGCGATGGCGACCCAGAGCAGCGGCAGCAGTTCGCCGGTCTGCACCAGCACGGCGATGCTGGCGGCGCTGATGCCGACGATGAAACCGAGATAGGGCACGAAGCTGACCAGCCCCGCGCCGATGCCGATGACCAGCGCGAGGTTGACGCCGGCCAGCCACAGGCCGATGGAATAAATCGCCGCCAGCGCCGCCATCACCAGCAGCTGTCCGCGGATGAAGGCGCCAAGGACTTCGTCGCTCTCGGCTGCCAGCGCGCTGACCTGGGGCAGATGACGCGGTGGAATCAGGTCGCGAACCCACGCCACCAGATCGTCCCAGTCGCGCAGCAGGTAGAAGCTGACGATCGGCACCAGCAGCAGGTTGGCGGCGGCGGTGAACAGCGCCGGCCCGGAATGCGTGACCTGGTCCCACACCGCCATCGCGATGCCGCCGGCCTTGTTCCAGTGCGCGCTGACGACGTTGCGCAGATCGTCGGCGTTCAGGTGCATGCCGTCGGGCAGTGCCAGGCCCAGGCGCGGCAACGCGGTGTTCTGCAGCCAGTGCAGCCAGTCCGGCAGCGAGCGCAGCAAGGTGATGAATTGATTTTGCAGCAGCGGCACGATCAGCAGCGCCAGCAGCAGGCCGAGGCTGCTCAGCACCACGAACACCACCACCACGCCCAGCGTGCGCGACATGCGCAGTTTTTGCAGGCGGTCGACGATCGGGTCGCCGAGATAGGCCAGCCCCGCGCCGACCACGAACGGCGTCAGGATCGGCGACAGCAGCCACAGCAGTACCAGGACGGCGACGCCGCCGGCAATCCAGGGCCAGTGCTGCTTGAAATTCATGCCTTGCACTCCGCGAGTGTGTCACCCGCTGTCGCAGTTTGCTTGATGAAAATTGTTATAAATTATTTAATATATTTAATTAAATATTATAATTTATAACAACAATGTACCGTAAAGATGGCCGAGCGGGTGGCGGGCTTTGCGGAAATTTTCAGTGGTTCAGGCTGTAGGCCTGCTCGCCGGGGGTGCTGTCGGTGCTGTGGGTCAGCACGCCGCCGATGCTGAAAGCGCCGGCCAGTCGCTGCGCGCCGCCTTCGACGCGCATGCGCAGATGCAGCGTCGTGCCGCTGAGTTCGATCACCGACAGGCTGTTCAGGCCCGGCTGGTTTTGCAGGTAGGTCATCAGCCGCGCGTACTGTTGCGGCGAATTGACGCCGTCGATCGCCAACGCCACTTCGTCCACCGGCGCCGGCGCGATGCCCCACACCGAATAGCCCAGACCGTGCAGCGCGGTGTCCAGCTGGCGCGCGTCGAAGGTCGCCTGCAACTGCTGCTGGCCCTGGGCGTCGGTCTGGTAGCTGTATTGCTGCGTCAGGCTGGTGGCCCGCGACAGCAGCGGTGCGGCGCGGCCGCTGGCGGCACCCGCATCGCCGGTGACGCGGCCGATCACCGCGCCC
>JBOICJ010000019.1:0-3677 GCA_050740035.1 Stenotrophobium sp.
GATCAAGCCCAGCGCGCGTATCATGCCGCGCGGCATGGTAGTGCCTGAAACGGGGAAATTCTCCACGGCGCGCTGGGTTTGCGCGCCCCAGAGGGCGTCGGCGGGCACCCTGAGCGCGCCCATGCTGTCGTGTTCAATCCGGGACTTGTCCATGCCCTGATTCTGCGCGCCTGAAATTAAAAGTAAAATGCGTCGTTCCTGAGGCCGCTGCCGGCGCCTCATCTGCCATTACCATTGACCGTGACGCCCATGAACCTGACCTCGCTTTCCGCCGTCTCCCCCATCGACGGTCGTTATGCCGAAAAAACCGTCGCGCTGCGAGAAATCTTCAGCGAGTTCGGCTTGATGCGCTATCGCGTGATCGCCGAAATCCGCTGGCTGGAAGCGCTCGCGGCTCACGCCGACATCATGGAAATTCCCGCGCTATCGCCGGTGGCCGCCGAGCGTCTGCAAAAAATCGCGGACGGCTTTGACCTCAATGAAGCCCAGCGCGTCAAAGCCATCGAGGACACCACCAATCACGACGTCAAGGCCGTCGAATATTACTTAAAGGAACGCATTAGCCATCACCCGGAACTATCTAATGTAAAAGAATTTATTCATTTTGCATGCACCTCGGAAGACGTCAATAACCTGGCTCACGCGATGATGTTGCGCGATGCCCGCGAGAAGGTTCTGCTGCCGGCCATCGACAAGCTGATCCAATCCCTGACCGGACTCAGCCACAGCTACGCCGAGCAGCCCATGCTGGCGCGCACCCACGGCCAGCCAGCCTCACCGACCACGCTGGGCAAGGAAATGGCGGTGTTCGTGCAACGCCTGCGCCGCCAGCGCAAGCAGCTGTCCGAAGTACAGATCCTGGGCAAGCTCAATGGCGCGGTCGGCAACTGGAACGCGCATCTGGCCGCCTACCCGGATGTCGACTGGGTTGCGCTGTCGCGGCAGTTCATCGCCAATCTCGGGCTCGAACAGAGCCCGGCGACCACGCAAATCGAGCCGCACGACTACATCGCCGAATATTTTCACGCGCTGTCGCGTCTCAACACGATCCTGATCGGTTTCAGCCGCGACATCTGGAGCTACGTCTCGGTAGGCTATTTCAAGCAGCGCACCGTCGCCGGCGAAGTCGGCAGTTCGACCATGCCGCACAAGGTCAACCCGATCGATTTTGAAAACGCCGAGGGCAATCTCGGCATCGCCAACGCCATCCTGCAACACCTTGCCGAAAAACTACCGATTTCACGCTGGCAGCGCGACCTCACCGACTCCACCGTGCTGCGCAATCTCGGCGTCGGCATCGCGCACACGCTGGTGGCCTATCAATCCCTGCAGAAAGGCATCGGCAAGCTCGAAGCTGATTCCTGGCGTATGGGCCAGGATCTCGACAGCAACTGGGAAGTTCTGGGCGAAGCGATCCAGACCGTGATGCGTCGTTACGGCCTGCCCGAGCCTTATGAGCAGCTCAAGCGCCTGACCCGCGGACAGAAGATCGGCCGCGACGCGATACGTAGCTTCGTGCAGACACTGGAACTACCGGAAGCCGACAAGCAGCGTCTGCTGGACATGACGCCGGCGACCTATACCGGCAATGCGCTCGATCAGGCCAGGGCGGTGTGATGACTGAGCCGGGGACCATTCCCTCCGAAGGCTACGACAGCGAGGCCGCCGAAGGCCGCAGCGGCTTTCGCGATGCGGCCGTGCGCGCCGTGACACAGGCACAGATGCAGATCGCACTGCTCAGCCAGTCGCTGGATCGCGAGATTTACGGCACCGAAGATTTCAATGCACCGCTGACCGCCTTCCTGCTCTCACACGAGCGGGCGCAACTGCGGGTACTCCTGCGTCACTCGACCGGCGCTGCACTATCGGGTCATCGGCTGGTAGAACTGGGGCGGCGGCTGTCCAGCCGCGTGGCGTTCCGCACGCTGTCGCAGGAGCGACAACTGGAATACGAGCTGCTGGTCGTCGACGAATCTGCCGTGCTCCTGCGCGCAACGCCGCAGGAAGTCACCGCGCGCTACTGGCCGCACGCGCCATTGCTTGCGCGGGAACGCCTGCGTGAATTTGAAACGCTGTGGCAGGATGCGACGCCCTCGGCCGAATTGCGCAGCATGAGTCTCTGAGCAAGCTTGCTCGCTGGCTGCGGACTGCCACTGGCAGTGCTTGAAACCCCCTAGGGCGGGGCCCCACCCCCGTCATTGGCTTAACTCCGAGTGACATTAAGTCACTCGTCGCCTAGGCCAATAACTTCGCCGGGCAAGAACTGCCACTGGCAGTTCTTGAAACCCCCGGCTCACTCCTCGGGTTTGATGATCTCGCGTTGGCGAATCCACTCGCGTACGGGTTCCGGCACCGCCTGCGGTTTCTGCCGGGTGTAGTCGTACCAGACCGCAACGCCGCGCGTGGTCGCGACCAATGTTTCGCCGTTGAAGATGCCGCCGATGGTGTTGAGGCTGCTGCGGCCGATTTTTGCCACGCGAAAACCGATCGCCAGTTCCGCCGGATGATGCAGTTGCGCCAGAAAATCGCATTCGATGTGCGCGAGAATCATGCCGTCTTCCTTCCAAAAATTCGGACTCCGCTTCATCCACTCGTCAAAATACGACAGGCGCGCAGTCTCGTCGTAGGTGAAAAATTTGGTGTTGTTGACGTGACCGAGCATGTCCAGGTCGGCCCAGCGGGTCGGCATGCGCACGATGTATGCGAAGTCGGTGAGTTTGATGTCAGCCATGGGTCGTATTCTTGTTCCGTGTTGCGAGACGTTGTTGGGCCAGCCGGCGGATTTCCTGCCTGCGCAAGTCTGCCGCCTGTGACCATTCGGCGATTTCGTCGAGGCTGCGTCCGCAGCCGGTGCAGACATTGGCGTCATCCAGTTTGCAGACTTCGATGCAGGGCGATGCCACCGGCGGGTCAGGAATCATTTCGCGGCCTGCCATCGGATGCTGTCCAGTATGACCTTGATGTCGGGCTGCAAGCGTGCGAAATCCGCCGCGCGCGTGCGTCCGACAAAACTGTATCCGGCATGGTCGCGGATCACCATCAGCGCCCATTCGTGGTAGCTGCCGGTCGTGTTGCTGTATTCACGCTCCACGCTCAATGCGGGCTGCCCGTCGAGCCGGGTCTCCGCCGATTGCAGTTGCTTGAAGTCACGATTCAGCGCCTGCAAGTCGGCCATCTGCGCCATCGCGTAAGCGGTCAGCGCCGGCACCTCCCCAGTATCCGGTGCGATACCACGTTCGATATAAAAATCCGCGCCGGCAATCACCTGCCCTGTCGCATCCAGCGGATGCGCGGAATACCGCACATCGCCATTGGCCAGACCAGCCCGCCAGTGCAGCGGCAGTTCGAGACTGAGCCCGTCCTGTTGGAGCGCCACGCGATGATCCACCGGCTTGTGTACGCCGCAGGCGGACAGGCAGAGCAGACCAACCAGGAAAAGATGTTTGAAACCGCCGACCCGCTGTTGCATTTTTTTGACTCGACATTGTTATAATTTATTATATTAAATAATAATTATATTATAATATATAACATTAATATGAACGCCCATACCGAGAGCGGGTGACGCCATTTTCCTCAGTCCTGCCAGATCACCGGCTGCTTGCGTGCATGCCAGCCATCCAGCAGGCTGCCGTAAGCCGCCTCGATCACGTTGCGCTTGATCTTCAGGGTCGGCG